>CAYOFB010000007.1:0-15694 GCA_964403145.1 uncultured Candidatus Bathyarchaeia archaeon | reverse complement strand
AATGAAGAAATGTCCAAAACTGAAAAAACTGAGTTAGAAGAGCTTCTGCTTCCAAGAGACTCAATTCTTTCGGCTGGAATCCACATAGGAACAAGAATCAAAACCAAAAATATGGAACCGTTCATCTATAGAGTTAGACCTGACGGCCTCTTCGTTTTGGACATAAAGAAGACGGATGAACGAATTAGAATTGCAGCAAAGTTCCTTTCACGCTTCGAACCCTCAAAAATTGCCGTTGTGGCCTCAAGACTTTATGGACATCAACCAGTTAGAAAGTTCTGCGAATTAACCGGAGCTACGCCGATTGTCGGAAGATTTGTTCCTGGATCGCTTTCAAATCCGCTATATCCAGGCAGAATTGAACCAGAAGTCATTGTTGTAACTGATCCGAGGGCGGATTCGCAGGCGGTTACGGAAGCAGCCAAGGTGGGCATACCAGTTGTTGCCTTATGCAGCACAGACAACGACTTTAATGGAATAGACTTGGTAATTCCGACAAATAATAAGGGTAGAAAGGCGCTGGCGACAATTTACTGGTTGCTGGCTAGACAGGTTTTGAGGGAGAGAGGTGAGCTGGGGCCAGATGAAGATTTAAATGTTCCAGTAGAAGATTTTCAAACTCGAATTGAAGAAGAGTAGGCGATTATATGAAGATTAGGCGACCGTCACAAGCCGGAATGTTCTATGCGGGAAACCCTGAGGATTTGAAAAAACAGATTGAAGAATGCTTTCTTCACAAGCTTGGGCCGGGAAAAATTCCCAAAGTAATTGAAGATGGACCTAGAAAAATTGTTGGACTTATCTGTCCACATGCAGGCTATATGTATTCTGGGCCAGTCGCCGCCCACGCCTATCATCGCCTTGCCCTCGATGGAAAACCCGAAGTATTCGTCATTATGGGTCCGAACCATATGGGTTATGGGAGCGCCATCGCACTTATGAATGAGGGGGTTTGGCGGACTCCGCTTGGAGACATTGAAATAGATTATGAGACCGCTAGCAGGATTTTGCGTGTTTCTGAACTAATTGACATAGATGAGACTGCGCATAAGTATGAGCATTCCATTGAGGTTCAGCTTCCATTCCTTCAGTATCTGTATGGTTCAGAATTCAGATTTGTTCCAATAGTCTTCCTCATGCAAGACCTAAAATCAAGTCGAGAAGTTGGAAAGGCTTTAGCCAAAGCCTTAGAGGGAAGGAACGCTGTTATAATTGCCTCTACAGACATGACCCATTATGAGCCTCATGAGCAAGCTTTACGTAAGGATAAGTTAGCGCTTAGCGCTGTTGAAAAAATGAATGAAGAGGAGTTCTACTCGATAATTGAATCTTATAGGGTTTCAGCATGTGGATATGGCCCCGTCGCCGCATTAATAGTTGCTTCAAGACTTCTTGGAGCAAAAAAGGCTGAAATATTATGTTATAAAACAAGCGGAGACGTTGTGGGCGACTACTCAAGCGTTGTCGGCTATGCCTCAGCCTGCTTCACACGATAGGTGTAAAGTTTGGAGGTAACCGCCTCCGCACCAGCCAAAGTAATACTTTTCGGAGAACACTTCGTAGTCTATGGAAAACCAGCGATAGTTATGGCAATAAATAGACGAGCATACGTGAAAGTGAAGCCTAGAACCGACAGAAAAATATACATAAACTCAATAAACTTGAAAGCTGCTGGATTCTTTGAAAATGGAAAATTTAAGCCAGAAATTGGAAGTTTAGAGGCAAAGAAGAAGCTTGAACCAATAAAAACCGTTGCTGAAAAAATTTTTCAATTATATGGTAAAGAATCTGGGCTAGAAATCCAGATTGACTCAAAAATTCCTGTAGCGGCCGGTTTAGGGTCATCGGCGGCTGTAGCGGCAGCAACCGCCATGGCGGTTTCCAGCCTACTTGGCACTGAAATTGCAAAGAATGAAGTATTCAGAATAGCCTATGAAGCCGAACGGCTAGTTCATGGAACCCCGTCTGGAATAGACCCTGCAATCGCAACCTACGGTGGAACAATAATCTTCCAAAAGAACATGGATATTCAGCCTCTTAAGGTAGGCTGTGAAATTCCGCTGGTTATTGGAAATACAGGCTTGGACCGTTCTACCGGAGAGCTTGTGGCGAAGGTTCGCATGAATAGGGAAAAGTATCCGTCAATTATGAATCCAATTATTGAAGCTGGCGGAGAAATAGTTGAAAGAGCGAAAAAGGCGCTTGAAAAAGGCGAACTCCAAGTACTGGGAGAATTAATGAACATTAATCATTCTCTTCTCTCTGCCATCGGAGTTTCGCATGAATTTTTAGATAAGCTTGTGAGCGCTGCCAGAAGGGCTGGAGCTTTAGGCGCAAAGCTTACTGGAGCCGGCGGTGGAGGATGCATGATAGCCTTGGCTTATCGTGAAATGCTAGGAAAAGTTGAGTCAGCTATTAAAGAGGCTGGCGGCACAGCCTTTATAGCTGAAGAGTCAAATGAAGGAGTTAGAATTGAAGCAAAACATTAAGCCTACAATATTGAAACTGGGCGGCTCCATAATCACAAGAAAGGAAAAGCCATTAACACCCAACAGAAAAGCGATAAAACGGCTCGCCAAAGAGATTTCACAAGCTAAAATCGATAACCTTATTCTTGTTCATGGCGGCGGAAGCTTTGGACATCCAATCGCCAAAGAATACAAAATAACTGAAGGATTTAAGGATAAATCGCAGCTAATCGGATTTTCCAAGACAAGCCACGCCATGACCATGCTCAATGAAATTGTTGTAGAAGCATTAGTAAGCCAGAATGTTCCAGCCGTTACCGTTAGGCCTTCATCATTCATAGTTACGAAGCATGGCCGAATCGAAAAGGCTGACTGGAATATTGTTGCGAAGCTCCTCGAATTAGGCTTTACACCAGTCCTTTACGGCGATGCAGTTCTAGACTCAGCCCTTGGCTTCACAATTTTAAGCGGAGACCAGCTTGTTGCTGAACTAGCAATTAGGTTCGATGCTGAGCGCATAATTATCGGAGTTGATGTTGACGGCCTCTACACGGCAGACCCAAAAATTGACGGCTCCGCGAAATTGATGAGAAATGTAAATCTTGAACAATTAGAGAAGCTTAAAGACAGGATTGAAAAATCAAGATTTATTGACGTAACTGGAGGCATGCTGGGTAAAGTTAACGAATTGACTCGTGTAGTTGAGCGTGGGATTCCAATTCTAATTGTTAATGGGCTTAAGCCTAACAAAATTTACAAGGCACTTCGAAATGAAAGAGTTGTTGGAACCTTAATTACAAGGTGAAATTATTGAAGGATAAAACTAGACAGAGAAAAGCTGACCATATAGACATATGCCTAGAGGAAGACATTCAGGCAAAAAGGGTTACGACAGGATTTGAAGATATACACTTCATTCATAAAGCTTTGCCGGAAATAAATAGAGAGGAAATAAACCTAAAAGTTAGAGTTTTTAATCATGATTTTTCGGCGCCAATAATCGTAGGTGCAATGACCGGAGGAACAGCGAAAGCTACAAAAATAAATGCTGCGATAGCAAAGGCGGTTGAAGAACTAGGGCTAGGAATGGGGCTTGGAAGCCAAAGAGCAGCAATAGAAAATCCAAAACTGGAAAAGACATTCTCGATAGCAAGAAAAAATGCTCCTACAGCCTTTCTGATAGCTAATCTAGGCGGGCCGCAACTAGTGCAGGGCTACGGGCTAAAAGAAGCAAAAAAGGCTGTAGAAATGATAGATGCCGACGCTTTAGCCATACACTTAAACCCTCTTCAAGAAGCAATACAGCCGGAAGGAGAAACAAAATTCAAAGGACTAACAGAAAAAATAAGGGAAATAGCCGCTGCACTGGATGTTCCAGTCATAGTTAAGGAGACTGGCGCCGGAATAGCCGCTGAAGAAGCGAAAAAACTTGAAGAGATAGGAGTTAAGGGAATAGATGTTGCAGGCGCTGGCGGAACAAGCTGGGCAGCCGTAGAATACTACAGAGCCAAAAAGGCAGGAAACAGTTTTCTGCAGAGGCTTGGCGAGGCTTTTTGGGACTGGGGAATCCCAACGGCTGTAAGCCTAATAGAAGCTGTGCAGTCAGTTAGCATTCCAGTTATTGCTTCAGGAGGAGTAAGAAACGGCGTTCAAGCAGCTAAGGCTTTAGCTTTAGGAGCAAATCTAGCAAGCCTTTCGTCACCAATTTTGAAGCAGGCAGTAAAGGGACATGAAGAAGTGAAAAGAACATTAGAGCATATAATTGAAGAGTTAAGAAATGCCATGTTTCTTGTCGGAGCCGATTCCATAGAGAAATTAAAGAAAGTTCCTCTCATCATTACTGGCAAGACCCTTGAATGGTTAAAGCTTAGAGGCTTTAATCCTGAAATTTACGCTAGGAGGCGCCTAAATTAAAATGAGTGCAGAAATAGAGGAATTCCTGCGTGAAATAAAGCCCATAATTGACAAGACCATTGAGAAGTACATTCCGAGAAAATTTACTGAAAAATCTGTTTTCTTTGAAATTTGTCCTCCACGTTACGCCTATAATCTTGAAGCCTTAAATAAGGCGATTGCAGAGCCCTTCTGGGAATTTTTGGACAGAGGAGGAAAACGTTGGCGGCCGGCGCTTTTTCTATTGATAATTGAGGCTTTAGGAAAAAATCCTAAAGAATTCCTAGATTTTGCGATAATTCCAGAAGTTGTGCATAATGGCACAATAATAGTTGATGATGTTGAAGATTCCTCAGAAATGCGTAGAGGAAAACCATGCACCTACAAAATTTATGGAATAGACATAGCCATAAACGTTGGAAACGCCATGTACTACATGCCTCTCATAACCCTAATGAAACATCGAGACAGAATCTCAAAGGAAAAGTTGAGCAGACTTTACGAGATTTACGTTCAAGAGATGATAAATCTCAGCTTTGGCCAAGCAATGGATATTGCATGGCATAAAGGCCTAGCGAACGCCGACCAAATAAACGTTGAAAATTATATGCAGATGTGCGCCTATAAGACTGGAACTTTGGCGAGAATGGCCGCCAGAATGGCCGCTGTGCTGGCCGATGCAGACGAAAAGCTTGTTGAAAAGCTTGGCAGATTCGCAGAAGCAATAGGCGTAGCTTTCCAAGTGCAAGACGACATTCTAGACCTAACCAGTCCAGAATTCGCCGAAAAGAAGGGTGGAAGAGGCCAAGACATAACCGAAGGAAAAAGAAGCCTAATGGTAATTTACACCCTCAAAAATGCTTCGGAAGAGGATAGGAGGCGGCTTATTGAAATTTTGAATATGCATACAAGTGATCAAGCATTGCGGGATGAGGCAATAGCTATAATGGAGAAGTATGGTGCAATAGACTATGCGAGAAAATTCGCCAAAAAGCTTGTTGAAGAAAGCTGGAAAGAAATAGAAGAGCTTTTACCGTCCTCAAATGCAAAGGAGAAATTGAAGGCATTCGCCAAATATCTAATTGAAAGGAAAATTTAGGTGCAAAACTTGAGCTTCAGCGAATATGAGAAAGCAGAGATAAGAGAAAGCATTCTGCGAATTGCATTGATAAATGCAGTTAACTACGACGGAAAAGCGCAGGTTGGAGCTGTCATAGGAAAACTTCTCGCAGAAAAACCTGAACTAAAAGACAAGGCAAGGGAAGTTGCGGCTTTAGTGAAGGAAGTCGTTGAAGAAGTTAACAGAATGCCCCTACACGAGCAGAAACGTATAATTGAGGAGAAATGGCCAGAAGCTCTAGAGAAGAGAAAGGCTGAAGAAGAGAAGGGACTTCCTCCACTTCCAAATGTTGAGAAATATGAGAAAGTCATAACTAGGTTTTCGCCGAATCCAGACTGCGTTCTTCACTTAGGATCGGCTAGAGCCATAGTGCTATGCCACGAATACGCGAGAATGTATAATGGCCTATTCTATCTACGCTTTGAGGATACAGATCCGAAGGGAAAACGGCCACGTCTAGAATTCTATGATGCCATCAGAGAGGATTTGCTCTGGCTCGGCTGTAAGTGGGATAAAGAGTTTATTCAAAGCGACAGGCTTCAAGTCTACTACGAGCATGCGGAAAAGCTTCTAGAAATTGGGAAAGCATACGTTTGCACATGCAAAAAGGAAGATTTTAGAAAGAGAATATTAGCCAAAAAGCCGTGCCCATGCCGAGATTTGCCAGCCGAGACCCAGCTTGAACGCTGGGAGCACATGCATGACGGAACCTATAAGGAAGGCGAAGCCGTTGTAAGGATAAAGACTGATTTGAGCCATCCGAACCCGGCGGTTAGAGACTGGCCGGCGCTGAGAATAGTTGATACTGAGAAGTATCCGCATCCCAGAGTCGGCAGCAAATACCGAGTTTGGCCGCTTTACAATTTCGCCTGCGGAATAGACGACCACTTGCTTGGTATAACTCACATAATCCGCGGAAAGGAACACTTAACCAACATGGAACGCCAAAAGTACATGTATAGCCATTTTGGATGGGAATATCCAGAGGCCATTCACTATGGAAGATTAAAGATTACCGGAGCCTACTTAAGTAAGTCAAAAATTGTTGAGGGAATCCGCCAGGGAGTATTCAGCGGCTGGGATGACCCTAGACTTGCAACTCTTGCCGCTTTAAGACGTAGGGGAATAACTCCGGAAGCAATTAAAAAGCTAATAATAGATGTAGGGCCGAAAGCGGCTGATGTCACGCTTAGCTGGGAAAACCTTTACGCATACAACCGGAAAATAATTGATCCGAAAGCGAATCGCTACTTCTTTATAAACAAGCCGATACAATTAACAGTAAAGAATGTTCCTAAGGCTTACCTAGCAAAGCTTAGGTTGCATCCAGACTATCCGGAAAGGGGATTCAGAATTTTAGAGGTTAAACCAAAGAACGGAGAAGCTGCCCTTTGGATTTCAAGTCAGGATTTAAAGGTTTTAGAGAAGGGAAAAGTTGTCAGATTGATGGAGCTATTTAATATAAAAGTGGAAGGTATCGCCGTTTATGCCGTTGAAGCCGTTTTTCACAGCGAATCTTACGAGGAGGCTAGACAAGTGAAGGCGCCGCTGATTCACTGGCTTCCAATAGATAATGGAATCCCATGCCAAATAGTAATGCCGGATGCATCCATAGCCGAGGGAATAGCTGAAAAAGTATGCGCCAAACTTAAGCCCAACACAATAATACAGTTTGAACGCTTCGGGTTCGTCCGCGTGGACAGCCTAAACGATAAGCTTGTAGCCTACTATACGCATAAATAGGTGAATAGGAATGCGGAAGCAAAACAAGATTGTTATTTGGCCCGTCTACTTCGACTCCACAAAGGCGAGGGGTCAAGGCAGAAAGATTCCGAAAAAGTATGCTGTGCCAAATCCGAAGCTAGATGAAATATGTAAGGCTTTAGATAAACTTAAGTTGAAATACGAAGTTGTAGCCGACGCAGCCTATCCCAAAATGCCATGGCGCAAAACAGGCGTAATTTACATTGAAAAAGGAAAGAAGCCTAAACTTGAAATTTTGAAGCTTATAGGCCAAAAACTTGTTGAAATGAGAAGTAGCTCAAAAAATTAGTTGCTACGCCTTCTCCTTTATTAGTACTGCGTTTATTACTCCGTTTTGCCCCGGCCTCGAAGTAACTTTCGCTAGCCCCATTGGAGTCTCGATTATAGTTCCTTTTGTGATTACGCCCCTTCTGTCGTAGTCCACATTGGCTGGATTCTTCACTACGCGTATTATTTCAACCTTCTTGGTTTGTCCAGTTGAGGGGTCAGATACGCATGCATAAGTGTCGCTTAAAACCCTGACCTTTATGTTTCCGCCGCGTCTCCGCTCTATTTTTCTTTTAGTTTCTCCAAGCATGGTTTCGGTTGGAAACGAGCCCATTTCGAATGCTCTTTTCTTTCTATATGGCTTTTTCCTTCCGCCTGAAGGTTTTCTTTTATGTAGGTCTCCGTGCCAAACTGACAATTTATTATTCCCGCCTAGGTTTTCTCAAAACTCTAAAGAGTATTCGCTTATAAGCTTATCCTTTACTTTGCTGCGGTCCGCTTCCAAAGGATTCGAAAAGGCTTTTCAATTGTTTCTTCATTGTTTTTATGTCATGGCTTAATCCGAAATAGTCGGCAAAGTAGGGGGTTGTTTTCAAAATTATGTTTCTTCCAACCTTCTCTTTGGCGACTAGTCCCGCATCTATCAATTGCTTTATGTGCTTGTAGGCGTGGCTCCCCCTAACCTCTACGACTTGTTTCTGCTTAACTGGCTGTCTATATGCAATGTAGGATAATGTTTTTAGTGGGCCCGTTGGCAGCAATGGTCTAGTTGTGATTCTGCGAACCAGAGGCGTATATTCCGCCTTCAACTGCATAACAAACCTTCCATCTTCCAGTTCGAGGATTTCCAGCGCCATATTTCTCTGCTTATACTCTTCAATCAGCATTTGCGCTAGCTTCTGAACCTTCCGCTTAGAACGAGTCTTTAAAACTGAGCATAGGGTTTTCAGGTCTAGTGGGCGGCCGGCTACGTATAGTGCTGCCTCTAGCAGAGCTAAATCACGTTTAAGTTTTTCTTCTTTAAGTTTTTCTTTAGATGTTTGCTCCGTCAGCCTCTGCAGCCACCTCTCCGGTTAAGGCTATATAGATTTCTCCAAAATCCGTTTGTTGCCATAAATTCACCTTTCCCTGCTGAGCTAGGAAGAGCAGCAAAATGAATGTTCTAATCACTTCAAGCCTATCCAAGCCGGAAACCAGTTCTGAAAAAGTTAGGACTTCTCCATGCCTAGAACGGTTTAAAAGCTTAACGTATAGTTTTTCCATCTGTTTTTCAATTTCCATCAGATATTTGTCAATTTCAGGCAGAACTTCTGATGGAGAAGGTAAAATAGGCTCAGTTTTAGGCTTAAGCGGAAGCAAGCGTTCTCCTTTCAAAACTTCATCTAAAACCTTTAAAAGATGCTCTATTGTTGTTGATGTAAGCTCATATCTGAGCGGTAAGAAAAGCGGGGGAGGAACAAAATCTTTAACAATTTTAGGCGGAGGCTGAGGAGGCTCCTCAAGCTGAAGCAAAAGCTTAGACTTCATCAAATATATGAAGGCTGAAGAGTCTAGGGCTACGCCTGAAGCCCTAAAATCGATTTCGCCCCGCTTCTTCATCTCCTCAAGAAAGCTTGTTAATAGAAAGGCAATGTTTATTCTCCAAGGCATAATTTTTTCCAATTTGCTGAAATCGAAAAGAATGTTCCAGGGAGGCCTAAGATAGAAGGGCTTCTGAAACTCTTGAGTCACTAGCCTGCCTCCTTGAAACTTGCAGATATAACGTTTGAAACCCCATTTCTGCTATATACTCCATATACTTTCTGAGCCTTGTTAACCATTTCAGGCTTGAGGGTTATAACTATGAACTGAGCCTTCTCGGATTCCTCCACGAAAAGCTCGCTTAGCCTCTCAACGTGGAAGGCATCCAGATGCGCGTCAACCTCGTCGAATATGTAGAACGAGGCCGGAGAAAACTCTTGTAATGCAAATGTGAAGGCGACAGCCGCTACGCTGCGTTCTCCACCGCTTGCGCCGCTAACTAGAATCCAAGGCTTTCCCGGAAACTGGACAAGCATATCAACGCCGCCAGCGAATGGATCTTCTGGATTTTCAAGCTTAAGTTGAGCTTTTCCCCCTCCAGTCAGCTTTTCAAAGTATCTTTCAAGATTCTTGTTTATCTTTTCGAATGCATCCATGAAAACTTCTCTTTTCTTCCTTTCTATCTCTTCCATAAAGTCTATTATTGCTCTTTTTTCTTTTTCAAGCTCATTCATTCTTAATGAAAGTTCTTTGTAGCGTGCAATTTGTTCGGCGTAGTGTGAAAGGGCAAGCTGGTTTACGCCTCCGAGTCTGTCAAGTTCCATTCGCATCATATTAAGCGTTGTTTCAATTTCTTGCAGTTTTTCTTCTGGAACCTTCAACGGTTGTGTATATCCCAGTTCGGTTAGTCTCGTTTTGTGCTGTTGAAGCTTGAAGTTCGTGGTTTGAAGTTTTAACTGGAGCTGGTTGTAAATTTTGTTCATTTGTTCATATTCATCATCTATTTTCCGCAACTGCTTGTCAATGCTGTCTATTTGCGCCGTAACCTTCTTCGCTTCATCCTTTGCTGTTAGAACGGTTTTGGCTAGTTCTTCTCTGGCCTTTTCAAGCTCTAAAAGCTCATTTTTTAAACTTTCCCTCTGCTCTAGGGCTCCTCTAATCTCATCTTCAACCAAAGCGAGCTGTTTCTCAACCTTTCTTAACTGAACCTTCGCGTTCATATATCCGATTCTAAGAACATTTTCATATTTCGATTGCAGGGTTGAAATTTCGGTTTCAACTTCGCCTAGCCTTTGTCTAAGCGTTATGATCTCCTCGGCCAGCTTCTCCCTTCTAACCTCCATTTCTTGAATTTCGGCTGGATCAGTCTTTCTTCTCAGCTCGGCGAGTTCCCTTCTAAGCTTTCTTACTTCTTTCTGTATTGAGTTTCTCTGAGCCCTAATTATGCCTATTTCCGTTCTATCTTTCTCAAGTGTGGAATTTATCTTCTTTATATTGTTGTCTAGGCGTCTAAGGTTCCATTTTGTCCGCTTAATGTTTCGCTTTACCCTCGCTATTTCTCCCTCAAGCATATCAATCGATTCTGATAAGCGGGCAATTTCAACTCGCATCTTATCTATTTCATCTTCAAAGATTTTTAGGTCTCCTTCCCGTCTCATCAAATGTTCTTTAAGAGCTCTTACAGCCTCATCTAGGCTTTTTATTGCAGATTCGCTTGGAATTATTGTTGAGAAGTCTATTGGCGCCCTATAATAGCCACCTTCAAGAGCCCCGCCAGACTCGTACAAGTCTCCATCCAAAGTTACGGCTCTCAGCCCCTCGCGGGACAATTCAAATGCTGTCTTGCTATCCGAGGCTATCACTGTATCTCCGAAAACATAGTGGACAGCCGGCAAATGCCTCCTAGAGCATTTAATAAAATCTAGAACAGTTCCAGCTACTCCACGCCTATTTTTAGGCGCTACGGGCTTAACATTCTGAATCTCCCTTATTGGAATTATCTTTACTCTCCCAAGCTTTAGGCGTCGGAGAGTTTCGGCGCATGTAAAGGCAGAATCTAAATCTTCGACTACGAGGGCGTCAAGCCATCCAGCCGCCGCAACTTCAACAGCCCTTTCATAGCCACGCTCAATTTTTATCAAATTTCTAAGTCTTCCATATACTCCTCGAATTACACCTAAACTGCCCAATTCCTCAATGTTTCTGAGCGCTTTCTCCTCTTGCGTAATGGTTTCGGCAAGTTCACGTTGAGTTGCAAATTCAACAACGGCTTCCCTTGCCGATTCAGCTATTTTCCCTGCTTCTTTTATTTCCCTCTCAACAGCCTCTTTCTGAGCCACTCTTCGATTAAGTGTTTCCTGGAGGCTTCTGAACCTTTTTCTTTGCTCTTTCTGAATTTCCTCCAAGTCTACAAGTGATTTTTGAAGTTCCTTTAGTGTTGAGGAGAATCTTTCCTTTCTTTTGATTAAATCTTTTAATCGTCTTGACAGCGTCCTTATCCTTGTTGTTTTTTCGGACTGGAGGCTTTTTAAATCTGCAAGTTTCTGGTATAATTCTTCAAGTTTTCTTTCTATCTCTCGGAGTTTTTTGCTGTTTTCCCCAAGGTTTTCCCATAATTCTGCTGTCTCCTTAGCCAGTTTGTCATGTTCCGACTGTTTTTCCTCTATTATGGCTTTAAGCTTCTTCTGCTTATTTTTTAATTTCCTTATTGCAAGCCTATTCTCGGTTATCTCCTTCCTTATATTTTCAAGCTGCATTAGATGATTTTCTCTGACCCTTCTTAGGCCTTCTAGGCTTGCATTTCCAGCCCCAATCTTAGTGTTTAACTCGGTTATTTTAGACCTTAACTCTCCAATTTTTATTTGCACGCGAACTACTCTTGAGCCTCCCTCCTCAACCATTTCTGAGCTTAGCCTTCTCCACTCTTTTTCGGCAAGCCTTCTTTCACTTCGAAGTTTCTCTCTTATTTCCGCCAGTTTCTGAACTTTCTCGCCTACCTCCTCTACTTGTTTCTCTATTTCAGAAATTTCCCTTTGAAGCTGGTGAACCTCATAGGAAAGCTTCATTGCCTCAAACTTCTTTATTTCCTTCTGAATAAAGTTGAACCTTAGAAGCTCGTTTCTCTCCCTTTCTAGGCTGTCTATTCTTTTTTGGACTTCATCTATTCTTCCCATGGCGGTTCTTATGGCTATTTCAGCTTCCCTTAACTTTTCCTGGGCTTCCGCCTTTTCAGCGTCATATTGGGCTATTCCAATTAAATCCTCAATTATTTTTCTTCTTTCATGTGACGAAATGTCCGCTAGGCGAGTTATCGTTCCTTGGAGAATTACGTTGTGGCCGCCGAAGCTTATCCCCGCCATGGAGAGCACGTCTATTATTCTGCCTCGTGGAACTCTTCTTCCGTTAAGTCGGTAGATGCATTGGCCGTTTCTGAAGACTTCCCTTGATATGGTTACTGTTTCTGTTTCTACAGGTATTCTTCCGTCTCTGTTGTCGAACTGAATTACGACCTTTGCTGATTTTGCTTTTTCAAGTTTTGCTTCTGGAGAGCCGTGAAAAATTAGGCTTGTTAGGTTTTCAGCCCGCATTCTTCTTGCGCTTAATTCTCCTAAGACAAAGAGTATAGCGTCCAGAATGTTTGTTTTCCCGCTTCCATTAGGCCCGCTTATAACCGTGAATCCCTTATCAAGCGTTATTGTTACAGGCTTTGCAAAGGACTTGAATCCTCTAAGTTCTATTTTCCTTATGTAAGGCATATACGCGGCCGCCCATGATTTGACGCGGCTTAACCTAAACTAATCTGTTTTAAGTCTATAAAATTGTTCTATAAGTAATTTTCATATAAAACAATGTCTTTCTTTTATAATCCTTCCTGTAAGCTTCCTTGAATCAACTGTTAATTCTTTAAAGATGTAAATCCACTCAATTTTGACTTTCAACTTACATGCTTTTTTCGTTTTCTTTCTTTTCTCTCAGTCTTTCAGCCATTCTCTTCACAAAATTCTTTATTTTCGATTTTTCTCCATAAATAAGAGCATATCTATCTTCTTGAAGCTTACATGAAAGCCCCGTCTCCTTCGCGACTTCTTGAATAACCTCCTTTGGAGTTTTATCCGTTATTTCTATCCTGATCCAAGATTGGTTTCTTGGCACTCCAGGAATAAATTTTGAGGTGCTAACCTCGGTCTCCATTTCCTCTTCGTATGCTTTCTTTCTTACAGTTTCTATTTTTCTCATCCATTTTTCGGCTAATTCTGGCCCAAATTTTTCCTGGACATGCAGAATTAATGCTGATTCAGCCATATCTAGGTAATTTTCAATTTTTGGTATGCATTCTGTACATGTAGGGTCAGCTTTTATTATTTCTATCATTGTTTTTGCTGAGCGTAAATCCTTCATTATGTTTGGCGGAACGGATTCACCTCTTCTCTTTAACTCCGTCGCTAAGTCGGATAGGGCTTTCCAGACTATTTCATAATTCATTTCTACACCTAATTTTGGTATGTTGAGGGAACTACTTAAACTTGAAGTTATTGTATAAACGCTGAGATTAATTTGTAGCTGTAAACGAAAAGGTTTTTAGTTGTGTTGGCTAATCAAGTGTGCAGAATACTAAACGATTTCGAGGTGAAATGTGTTGTCAATATTTGCTGCGCCAGGTGCATATGATCGTGCTATTACAGTGTTTTCTCCAGACGGCAGATTATTCCAAGTTGAATATGCGCTTGAAACTGTTAATAGAGGAGCCACCGTTATTGGAATTGTGTGCCCCGAAGGCGTAGTTTTAGGGGCAGAAGAAAGGCTTGAATCAAGCCTTCAGGATCCAAACTTTATGTGGAAAATATATGAGGTTGATGAGCATATAGGCGCCACATATGTCGGTTTACGCGCAGACGCCCGCATATTAATTGACCAAGCAAGGGTTTATGCCCAAAGCAATCGTTTGTTATATGATGAGCCAATAGACGTAGAAATAATAGCCAAAAGGATAGGTGATATAAAGCAGCTCTACACCCAGCACGCAGGCGTTAGGCCGTTCGGAGTCTCAATATTATTTGGAGGAGTAGACAAGACGGGATGCAAACTCTTCGTTACTGACCCGAGCGGCTCATATAGAAGCTTTAAGGCAGTAGCTGTCGGTATAGGAAGAGAAACAGCTGAGAAAATACTGAAAGAAGAGTATAGGGACGATTTAACCCTAGAGGAAGCCATAAAACTTGCAACCAAATGCTTGGTTAAGGCCCTAGAGGCCAGGGGCGAGCAGCCAAGAATAAGAATTGGAATAGTACCAAAAGATACAAAGAAGGTTCGCATACTCTCAGACGAGGAGACTGAAAGGTACATTAAAAGCTTGGGAGGATAGATGAGCCAAAAATACACAGTTGCAAGAATAACTCGTGAAGGAGAACGTTTCGAAATTCTCGTAAAGCCCGACCCCGCATTTGAATATAGACTTGGAAAAAGGCATTCAGTATCGGAGGTACTTGTAACAGACACTATATTTACAGATGCAAATAAGGGACTTAGAGCGTCAGAAGAAAAGTTGAGGAAGGCTTTTGGAACAACGGATCCGCTGAAAATTGCTGAAATAATACTTAGACGGGGAATGCTTCAACTGACTGCTGAACAGAAAAGAAGATTGATTGAGGATAAAAGAAAACAGATAATAGCCTTCATTTCGCGTAACTGTGTAGACCCAAGAACTAATCTTCCGCATCCACCGCTTAGAATTGAACAAGCCATGGAGCAGATTCATTTTTCAATAGACCCATTCAAAGATGCAGAAGAGCAAGCTAAGGAAGTTATAAAGCTTCTCCGTTCAATTTTGCCGTTAAAAATGGAACAAGTTTCAGTTTCAGTTCACATCCCCGCGCAATATTCTGGAAAGGCTTACGGAACCGTCAAAAGTTTTGGAACCATAAAACATGAAGAGTGGCGGGCTGACGGCTCCTATCACGCTATCGTTGAAATGCCGGCTGGACTTTATGGCCCGTTTCTTGAAAAATTGGGGGAAATAACTAAGGGAAATGCGGAAGCGAAAATTGTTGAATGATTAAATTATTTGGAGATGAATATATTGCCTATATTTTTTGAGAAAAGGGAAATCGTTGTTCCGGGAGACTTGTTGGCTGAAGGAGACTATATAGCTGGAGAAAACACGTTTAAAGAGGGAAATCGCATCTACGCGTCGCGGGTAGGCCTAATAGAATATGCGAACAAGAAGATTCATGTTGTTGCTCTCAGAGCTTTTTACGTGCCAAGGATAGGCGATACAGTAATTGGGAAGATAGTTGAAGTCGGCATTTCCGGATGGGTTGTTGACATAAACTCTCCCTATATGGCGTTATTGAGAGCATCAGACGTTCTAGAGAGAGGCTTTAACCCCAGAAAGGATGACTTAACCGCAATTTATGATGTTGGAGACACGATAATAGCAAAGATAATCTCCTATGATAGAACTCAAAATCCGCTGCTTACTGTAAACGAGCGAGGATTGGGAAAAATAACTCGGGGACAAATAGTTCAGATAACACCCACAAAGATCCCACGGGTTATTGGAAGGAAGGGCTCAATGATAAATGTTATAAAGAGGGAGACAGGCTGCAACATCGTTTTGGGCCAAAATGGCCTAATACTTGTTAGCGGCCGCTCGCTAGAGAAT
>CAYOFB010000006.1:0-16277 GCA_964403145.1 uncultured Candidatus Bathyarchaeia archaeon | reverse complement strand
TTTGCAATCCTACTTTACAAGCGTGTTGGATTAGGAGTTTCGTTAAGCATAACGGCGCTTCTTTTGGGTTTGCTTACATTAGGGTTGACTCAAACATTGCAAACATTTCTGGAAACTCTAGAGGATTATAATGCCTTAACCGTAATTTTCGCCTCTTTTGCCATAATGCTGCTAAGCCAAATTTACAAGGAGACTGGCATGATAAACGTTTTAACCGAAAGCATAGGCGCGCTAATTAGGAATTCAAAGGTCATATTGGGGCTTATTCCAGCTGTTATTGGCTTGATGCCCGTCGCTGGCGGAGCCCTAATGTCTGCGCCCATGGTTGATGAAGAAGCGAAGAAGCTAAAGTTGGATCACGTAAAGAAAACCTACGTCAACTTATGGTTTAGACACACAATTTTTCCCATTTATCCAGTAAGCTCGCTCCTAATCTTAACGGCGGCACTAACTCAAACCTCAATGTTTTCGATAATTTATAGGCAAATACCAGTCGTTGCAGGCATGATAATTATAGGATACCTTATTGGATTACGGAAAGCTAAGCCAGCAAAGGATGAAAGCAACGAAACCTCCGAAAGGATGGATAAAAAAGATTGTCTGAAGAGGTTTCTTTTCTCCTTCTCGCCTATACTCGTTATTATAGTTTTAGTCGCCATCTTTGGAGTTAATGTTTCAGTTTCAGCCTTTATAGGTGTATTCTTTCTGGCCTTCATCTCTAAACTGAAGGTTGAAAGTTTTGTTAAAATTCTTAAAAATTGGTCTGTTTATGAGGTTACTTTAGCTGCTTTCGGCGCCTTTTTCTTCAGAAATACAATTGAGTCCTCCGGCTTATCGGAGATGATAAGCGGGGCCCTTATTCAAGGCAACTTTGATGAGACGCTTCTTATAATTTTTCTTCCTCTAGTTCTTGCTTTTCTGATGGGTTCTCCTTCTGGAGGAATCTCCATCAGCACGCCCATACTTTCTGAAATTCTTAATTTTACAGCCAAGTCCGCTAGTCTCCTTTATATGTCTGCATATCTCGGATATTTAGGCGCTCCAACCCATCTTTGCCTAGTCTTCACAGCTGAATATTTCAAATCCTCATTAAATGAAGTCTATAAGTATTTGGTTCCTTCTTTAATTTTGTCCATGATTCTAGCGTTTTTCGTCTATCTATTTCTTCCAGCTTGAAATGTTAAATTAAAGCCTATACAGCTTCGATAGTTGGCGTAATCGGCTTCAAGATAGCAAAAGTTCCTCATTTCATGCTATTTTTGGCATTTATAAATTTAGCAAATGCTTAAATCTTCTGGGATGTTTTATTCTAGTTTCTAGAGTTAAGAGAGTGTGTAAAGAATGTTTTCGGAGCTTGGAAGGTTTGCTCTAGAGGAGGCGAAGAAAAGGGGAGCAATGTATGCTGACATAAGAATCGGCGAAATACTTGATGAGGTCTTAACCGTAAAGAATGGGGCGCCTGAGGAAGTTAAGTTTTTGCAAACGAAAGGTTTTGGCGTAAGAGTAATAGTTGATGGAGCTTGGGGTTTTGCTGCTTCTGTAGACATAAACAAGGATGAAATTTCACGAGTTGTTGATAGAGCTATCAGCATTGCAAAGGCGAGCGCCAAACTGAAAAGGAAAGATGTTAAACTAAGTAAAGAAGAGGTAAAACAGGACAGATATGAAACTCCCTATAAAAAAGATCCTTTCAAAGTTCCATTGGAGGAAAAACTTAAAATTCTGTTTGAGGCTGAACGGCTTTTAGCCGAGCAGTCTAGGCTTATTAAGGCAAGCTACAGCTATTACCGCGGTTTTAGAGAGAAAAAGTTCTTCATGAGCACTGAAGGCCATGAGATTTCACAGACGATAACTTGGTGCGGCGGAGGCTTAAGAGCAATAGCCGTTAAAAATGGAGAAATGCAAGTTCGCTCCTATCCAGCCTCCTTCCGCGGAGACTTCTCAACAGCCGGCTATGAATACTTCGAGTCTTTAGCTTTAATTGAGAATGTAAAAAATGTTGGGCAAGAGTTATTGAAACTTTTTGAAGCGAAAAAGTGCCCATCTGGAGTAACCGACCTAATTTTGACCGGCGACCAACTCGCACTTCAAATACATGAAAGCTGCGGGCATCCAACCGAGCTTGACAGGGTTCTGGGAACGGAAGCCGACTATGCTGGAACAAGCTTCTTAACGCCTGAAAAGCTTGGAAAGTTCAGGTATGGCTCTAAGCATGTAAATATTGTGGCTGACGCAACTGTTCCCGGCGGGTTGGGAACCTTTGGCTATGATGACGAAGGAACACCAGCTAAGAAGGTTTACTTAGTCAAGGAGGGCTTGTTTGTTGGGTACCAGAGCTCACGCGAGACAGCCGTCGATTTGAATCTTGGAGAAAGCAGCGGGGGAATGAGGGCTGATTCGCCCATGTCTCTTCCGCTAATTCGTATGACAAACATCAATTTATTGCCCGGAGATTGGAAGGCTGAAGAAATAATTGAAGACACGAAGAATGGCGTTTTAATGATGACTAATCGTTCATGGAGCATAGATGACAAGCGGATAAACTTTCAGTTCGGAACCGAGATAGGCTGGATAATAAGGAATGGAAGCAGAGAGGAAATGGTTAAAAATCCAACCTATATGGGAGTTACCCCTCAATTCTGGGGCTCATGCGACGCCGTAAGCAAGGATGACTGGAAAATGTGGGGTACACCAAACTGCGGCAAGGGTGTACCAGGCCAAATCATGTATGTTGGACATGGATGCGGAACTGCAAGATTCCGAAACGTTAGAGTCGGCTTAATCTAAGAGGTGAAAACAGGATGGTTGTTGAAAGACTTGTTGAAATAGCCGAAAAATGCGTTAAAGAAACAATCAAGCTTGGCGCCAGCCAAGCCCAAGCGAATACGTTTCTGATAGATAACGCCCTAACAAGGTTTGCGAATTCGCAGATACATCAGAACGTTGCATCCAAGATTGGCGGAATCATAGTTAAGGCTATTCTCCCAGACAAGAGAATCGGAACTTTCAGGGCGAACACGCTTGAAGAGGGTGAAATAGGAAAAATAGCTGAAACAGCCATAAAAATGGCGAAGTCAGCTCATCCAAATGAAGATTTTAAGAGCCTTCCGGAACCCGAGCCTTGGACTCCGATTCAAGGAGCCTTTGACAGCGAAACTGCCTCATGCACGCCGGACTACCGCGCGGAAAAGGTAAGGGAGGCGATTGAAACTGCGCATGGCAAATCCTCAATTGTGCGTGCTGTTGCCGGATACTTTTCAACATCAGCAATACATTTCGCAGTAGCAAACTCGTTAGGAGTCTCAGCCTACGCAAGCCTAACAACGGCAAGCATGAAGACAACAGTTATTTCCGAAGAAAATGGTTCTGAAGGCTTCGGAACAGCCGAAAAATACTCCAGATACATTAAGGACATAAATCCCACGATTCTAGCTGAGGATGCAGCCGAAAAATCCGTTAAAAGCGTTAAACCGATTAAAGTTCAGCCAGGAGAATACGCTGTTGTTCTGTCTCCGCTCGCCGTAGCAACAATCTTCTCATATTTAGGCTACATTGGATTTTCAGCAGTTCCCTATCAAAATGGCGTCTCATTTGTAAACTACTTTAAGAATCAGCAAGTTTTCGATTCGAAAATAAACGTGAAGGATGATGCGAGGGATCCTAGAACGCTTTTTATGACACCAGTTGATGGAGAAGGTGTCCCCAAGAAAGCGCTGAATTTAATAAAAAACGGCGTAGTGTCCGAAGAAAGCATATGCTATGATTCTTTGAGGGCTGGCAAAGAAAATAAGAAAAGCACTGGGCATTCTTTTCCGCCGTTAACTAGAGAACTCTTTGATCAGCCAATTCCATTTAACATTATAGTTGAGCCGGGAGATTCTACGGTTGAGGAAATGATTAGAGAAACTAGGCATGGAATCTTCGTAACTTATCTGCACTACGTGAATCCTGTAGAACCCGCTAAGGCCATATTAACGGGGCTTACAAGAGATGGAACATTCTTGATAGAAAACGGCGAAATCACCAAGCCAATAGTCAATATGCGATTCACCGACAGTATGCTCTCCGCGCTAAAAGATGTTCCTCTAATTGGCAAAAATGTCGAAATAATTGAAGAAACAACCGCTCCTCCAATGAAGCTGAATAAACTCAGATTTGTAGGCATATCCGCCTACTAGCCCCTATTTCTCTTTAGCAACAAAAAGAATTCCAAGCAGTATCAGAAAAGCGCCAAAAACAAACATTCCCTGCGGGACTTCATGAAATATAAGTATTCCAAGTGTTGTTGCGCCGATAGGTTCAAGCAGAGCCATAGTCGCCGTCTCGAAAGATTTCAAATTTGAAAGAGACGAGAAGTAGAGTGTATGTGCCATTGCCGTTGGCAAAAAGCCTAGACAAATAAGCAGAACTAGAATTTCAACCTTTAAAGAAACCGCTAGAGTATGGCTTGTTGGAATGCTTATAACACCAACAATTAGAGCAGCCATTAAATAGATTAGAAGCATCGTGGAAAGAAGAGGCATTTGTTCACGCGTTTTCCTCCCAAAGTTTAAATAGAAGGCCTCAACAATAGCGGCCAGAACAGCTTCTAAATCTCCCTTCATGTTTGGAGAAAAACCGTTTGGGGAAGTTTCCGCATAAGCTATTATACATGCTCCACTAAATGATATAATCAAGCCTAACAGGGCTAAACGTGAAGGCTTAATCTTAAAGAGAAAGCTTGAAATTAGCATTGAAAAAATGGGAGCGGTGTTGACAAGCACGGTTGCATTAAGTATGGTTGTATCCTTAACGGCGGACACAAAAAATATGAAGTGAAGTCCAAGAAAAATGCCTAAAATCATTAAATCTTTAAGATTTCTTGCTATACTGCTAAATTTAAGATTTTTTCTTATTACTGCAAGAATTAAAGTTAAAATTGCAGATGCTATGATAAGCCGCCAGAAAGCTATCGAGAATGTATCAAGTTGCTTTAGAAAACGTATGAAGATGGATGCTGTGCCAAAAAGGATTCCTGCCGTTATGCCTTCGGTTAATGCGAGTCTTCGAGTCCGCTTAAGGGTCAAAGCAATTTTCACCCGTTTATCTGGCTAATAGTCAAGTTAAAGCTTTTATACATTGCCTATTTTTCTATCATCTTCAAAACCCAGAAGGGATGCCATGCGCTTACCAGAATTCCTAACTAGGTACGTTGCAATAATCTTCTCCATATCTTTCTTTGTAAACCTTGGGTTTTCATGCATCTCCCCGGTTTTTCCATATTATGTACTTGCCATTAAGGGGATTCTTACAGAAATACCTGAAGAGCTTGTAGGGGCGGTGGAGGCGTATAAGGCTTCTGTTGAATTGGGTGCATTAATGGCGGCTTTTATGATTTCTAGGGCTCCTATGGCTGCTTTTGTAGGCTATTTAAGCGACAGAATCGGGAGAAAACGAATAATTGTTCTCGGACTTACATTATACTTTTTGACCGCAGTAGGCTTTATCCTAAGCCCCAACATCCCCTCCCTCATACTTGTCAGAGTATTGCAAGGAATTTCTTCAGCTATGGTTTGGCCAGTGGCAGAAACACTGCTAACTGAAATAGTTGATAAGTTTCACAGAGGAAAGGCAATGTCAATTTATGTTTCGCTGATGAACTTCGCTGGCATATTTGGGCCTTCCATAGGAGTGGCCGTCTATAAAATTTACATAAGCTCGGTAAGTGATCCAGATTTATTTACTGCGCTTAGGATGCCGTTCATATTTTTAGCCATCGTCAGCCTAGCCGCTGTAATATCATCTCTTTACCTGCCAAAAGGAAGAAAAAGCAACATAACCCGCGATAAGTCGCGCTTCAGCTTGCATGGAATAAAAGATTCATTAAGACGGTTATCCGAAGAGGCAAAGCGTAGCATTTACACAATTTACGTAAATGGTA
This sequence comes from uncultured Candidatus Bathyarchaeia archaeon, assembly GCA_964403145.1. GTDB lineage: Archaea > Thermoproteota > Bathyarchaeia > Bathyarchaeales > WUQV01 > CAYXFE01. The sequence continues at coordinate 10,357 of CAYOFB010000006.1, read as the reverse complement.
TAGTTAACGGATTTGGAATGGGCATAGTGAATACCTCAGCTATAGTCTACATTATTCAAGAAGTCGTAAAAGATCCTGCTGGATTGGGGATGCTCTATAGTATAAGTGGAGTAGTAACTATAACATCATCTATTTTGGCCGGTCATTTAAGTGATAGAATTGGGAAGAGGAAGCATCTCATAATGGCTGGATACTTCATTTCCAGACCAGTATTCTTTCTCATTCCGTTTGTTAAGAATTTATGGATACTAATTAGTTTATACTCACTTGCAACCCTTGCCTTCGGAATTGGAATGCCATTAATGCGTGTTTTACAAGCAGATCTAACCCCATCCGAAGTTAGAGGAACAATATTTGGGCTACAGCAAACATTTTTTAATTCTGGAACCGCAGTCGGCGCTCTGGCCGGAGGATACCTATGCGCCGCAGTATCGGGAATAAACTTTGAATTTTTCGGGCTAACAATCAACGGAATAGCCATACCATTCTGGATAACAGCAATTTTAGGAATTTTCACAACAGTTCTTTTCTGGATATTTGTTACTGAGCCGGAAAGGAAATATTAAGGCTAATATGTCATCCTGATCAAAGATAAATTAAAAATGAAAGTGGCATGTATTTTAATTCTTCAATTGGAGGAAGTTGCATGGAAATAGAGGGAGAAATGGAAAAAATAGTAAGGAAAGCTGTTGATTTAGGCGTTTCACAAGTTGACGTCCGCTATCAACAATATGACTATGAGCTAATAACAGTTGAAAATAAGGCTTTGAAAAGTTATTCTTCGAGGAGGCTAAGTGGGCTGGGAGTAAAAGTAACGTTGGATGGCTCTGTAGGCTATGCTTCTACATGCGACCTAAACTATGCGTCGCTTGAAAAAACTTTGGAAAACGCCATAAAAGCCGCAAAGTCTATCAAAAAGGAAGAAAGGCGTGTGGTTGAGGCTAAAGTTAACCAAGTTGAAATGAAATCACCCTACAAAATTGATCCTATTGACGTGGCTCCAGAGGAGAAAGTTTCAGCGGCTTTGGATGCAAACAAGGCGGCGTGGATAGACAAAAAGATTAAAAGCGCAATAACAAGGCTTGGCATATCTAAAGACTATAGAATCTTCATATCGTCAGAAGGCTCAAGAGTTGTCACCGAAACAACCATGATAGGCCTAGCGCATGAAAGCGTTGCCAAATCGAATGGAATAATGGAAAGAGTCCCGTACCAAGAATCTAAATGCACCGGATACGAGTTCATAGAGTCCATGGATTTAAACAGCTTTGCAGCGGGCATATCCGCGCTGGCGGTTGAAGCAGTTGAAAGTAGAACTCCGCCAGCTGGCACATACGCGGTGGTTGTGGATCCGAATGTTATTGGTTTGCTTTTGCATGAAGCCTTTGGGCATGCTTCTGAAGGCGACCTTGTTTCTACGAGAGAGTCTGTGCTTTATGGAAAGATTGGTTCTCAAGTGGCAAGTGAGCATGTAACCATAATTGATGAAGGAATAATTGAAGGCGGATACTTCTATCCTTTCGATGATGAAGGAGTTAAGAAAGAGAAAACGGTTGTTGTTGAAAACGGCATTTTGAAAAGCTACCTTCACGATAGAGCCTCCGCCTACCAATTTAACGTTGCATCCACTGGAAATGGCAGAGCTCAAGACTTTGAAAACCTGCCAATAGTCCGACAGACGAATTATTACATGGAACCAAGAGACTACAAGTTTGAAGAGTTAATTGAGGATATAGACTTCGGCATATACATTCGAGGAAAGGGTGCAACCGGCGGGCAGGTAGAAGTGGGCATGGGAACATTCACCTTCGGCGTTGGCCCATCAAAAATTATAAAGAATGGCGAACTGGCCGAAACGGTTAGAGGAGTGGTTATCAGCGGCTTTATCCTTGAAACTCTCAAAACAATAGATGCTGTTGGCAAGGACCTAACCATTAGAACGAGCATTTTTGGAGGATGCGGAAAGATGGGGCAAACAGTCAGAGTTGGATTTGGCGGACCGCATGTTCGCGTCCGTAAAATGACGGTGGGAGGAAGGTAGAATGGAGCTGGCTGAGCTTGCTGTTAAAAAGGCACTAGACTTTGGGGCGACAGAAGCCGAAGCTTATGTGCAGAAGGTAAAGCGACTATGGATAGAATTTGCAGATAAGATTGACAGCTTCAAAATTATCGAATCTATAGGGATGGGCCTACGCGTCGCTGTAAACAGAAAATTGGCTATTCACTCAACATCAATATTGTCTGAAAGGGAAGTTGAAGAAGCAGCGGAAAAAGCGGTAAAAATAGCCAAGGTGGCGCCTGAAGACCCCTACTGGAAACATCTAAACAAAGAGTTCGGCAAATCTCCAGCTCAGGGATATTTCGACGATAAGCTGGAAGCCATAGAGTATAGCGAAATAATCGAAAAACTGAGCGTGGCAATTGATAAGATGAAAGAATACAACAACAGAGTCAAGCCAACCAGAGGAATGCTTATGGCATCAATTTCAAACACTACGATTCTAAGCAGCTATGGCGAAAGGAATGAGCGAAAGGAAACTCATCTCACCGCTTGGATGAGAGCTAAGGCCGAAGAGCATGGAGAGAAAAGCACCGGAACAGAACACTGCGAAGTTAGATTTTGGAATGAGATGAATCTTGAAGAGATGGCTATCAGAGCAGCGGAAAAAGCAGTGAAATTCTTGAAGGCCAAACCAATTGAAAGCGGGAAAATACCCGTCATAATCAGAAACCAAGTCTTCGCAAGCATCCTTGGAGTAATTCTAAGCGGGCCTATAAATGCGGACTGGGTCCAGAAAGGGAGGTCTCCGCTTTCAAACAAGCTGGGAATGCAAGTGGCAGCTCAAAACATAAACATATTTGATGATGGAACCCTAAGAGGCGGATGGAGAACAAGACCATTCGATGATGAGGGGCATCCAACCCAGAAAACAACAGTGATCGGAAATGGGATTCTCAAAAATTACCTCTACGATTCATATACAGCCCTAAAAGACAATGTAGAGTCAACTGGAAACGCGTTTAGAAGCCAATACTGGATGCCTCCACAGCCACAGCCAACAAATCTAATGCTTGAACCAGGAAATGTAAGCCTTGAGGAAATGATTCAAGAAACCAAAAGAGGCATATTTATCGACGAAACAATCGGCGAATGGCTCTCAAATCCAGTCAGCGGAAACCTAAACGCAACAATAACCCACGGCTACCTAATAGAAAACGGAGAACTAACCACGCCGATAAAGGGAATAGTAATCTCAGGAAACTTCTACGAAATCCTAAAAGACGGAATAGAACTTATAGGCAACGACCTAAGAAACAGCAGTCAAAACTACGCGCCAACAGTAAAACTAAAAGAAATAACCATAGCAGGAAAATAAACATCAAATCCTTCATCCTTCTTATTCTATTGCGTAAACAACAAAACATCTTTAAATAAGAATAGTAATCCGAAAATGATAGATACGCCCCGGTAGCTAAGCCCGGTTATAGCAGCGGCCTTGTACTCGCCTAAGACAGGAAAGCCGCAGGTCGCGGGTTCAAATCCCGCCCGGGGCTCCAAGAATTTCTTAAGACTTTGTAGAAGTTTATGATTTAGTTTTTAGTTGTACCTTTTCTGTATGAAGATTAAAGCAGATTGTTATGTTAAGAAGGTATTTATGAAAGAAGATTATACCATTTGAATGGTTTGATTTGAAATGTTTAGTAGGGAAATTTTGAGGAAAAGAGTCGAAAGCTTTCAGCGTCTGATGAGGGAAAATGACATAGATGCTTCCATGATTCGAACACTCTCATCCTTCACGTACTTTACTGGGGTGAAGTGGCTACGACCTGCGCTTTTGATTCCGGCTGAAGGGGAACCAACAGCCTTCATTTTCAAGTATGAAGCTGAAGAGTTTATGGAAAAAAGCTGGATTCAAAACGTCAAAACCTATATCCGAGTAGAAGAGCTTATGAGAAATGTAAGCGGGACAATAAGGGAAAACGCGTATAAACGGGTTGGATTTGACTACAGCCTTGAAAGAGACTCATACGTATTATTCTTTGAGCTTTTCAAAAAATTAAACGCTCAAGCCGAAATTGTAGATGTCCACGCGTTAATTATGCAGTTGCGCATGATTAAAGATTCGATGGAAATAGAAGCTGTAAAGCAAGCGTCCAGAATAGCTGAGGCTGGAATGCAAAAGGCCATAGACATGCTGGATGCTGGAAAAAGCGAGCTGGAAGTGGCTGCCGAGGCAATTGCCGAAATGATGCGTAAGGGAGCGGAGTATCCCCACATCTACGTTACGGCCGGTCCAAAGCCCAGAGTACACGCTGAGCCGAGAAGCTGGAACAAAATAAAGCCAGAAGACACAGTTGAAATAGTCATATCAGCAGATTATAACGGATATTACAGCAATCTAACCAGAACAGTTTTTCTAGGAGGCTTATCCGGCGAAAAAAGGAGAGCTTATGAAGCCTTTATGAAGGCTCATCAAATAGTTGAGGAAAATCTGAAACCTGGAGTTAGGCTGATTGAAGTTCAGAACATGATTGGCAAACTATTCGAAAAGGAAGGCTACAGCGACTACTATGTGATCGGATTCGCGCATGGAGCGGGCCTATTACCCGAAGAAGATCCGATAACAACCATTGTTGGGCCTCACCGCCAATACAAGGCAGTAGAAAACATGATTTTAGCCGCCATTCATGCCCCATTAACAATTCCAGGAATCGGAACAATAAAGTTTGAAGACACCTACTGGATAAGGCCGGAAAAACCGGAAAAACTAACAAAATTCGACTATGAACTAGTTAAATGAGAACGGAATATCTCCAACTTTTTATTTCTTGGGAAATATTTGCTTGTCCAAAGGCCAAATCTGGTTAAGGATAGCATAAGTGGGACTTCCATTAATGGCCCTATTACTGTGGCGAGCGCCGCACCTGAACCTATACCATAAAGAGTTGTAGCTACAGCTATTGCAACTTCAAAATGGCTACTAGAACCTATAAGAGTCGTTACAATTGAGGTTTGATAATCCCAGTTTGCAAGCCATGAGATAGAATAAGTTATTGCTATCATTGTTATATAATGGAGAAGATTTGGAGCAGCAAGTAGAGCTACAAGCACTGGATTATTCAAAATGACCTCTCCTTCAAATGAGAACAGCACAATTAATGTAACTAACAAGGCAATCATAGAAATTCTACGTACTAGTTTGAGATAAACGGTTTCAAACCATTCTTTCCCCTTTTTGCTGATTATAACTTTTCTTGATGATGCTCCTACAAATACTGGCAAGGCTACAAAGAATAGAACACTATAGGCTATTAAGTCCCATGGAACCGGGATATTGCTTACACCTAGATAGAAGGCTGCTTGGGGAGCATAGAGGATAACCATCAACAAGGCATTTATGGCGGTATTTATGAGACCTTGTGCTAAGTCGCCCTTTGCCAGCATGATCCACCACATAACCATGGCTGTACATGGCGATAACCCCAATAAGATAACTCCAGCTTTGTGCAAAGGATCAGTCAATATCAAGTTTGCATAAAGCGTCATTAGTGGCGGAGCGATCAGCCAATTAGCAATTATTGTAAGCAATAATGGCTTCGGTTTTTTCGTGGCATTTATAACATCGCTAAATCTTATGCTGGCCACTGTGGGATACATCATGAAAAACAGGCAAAATCCAATTGGAATCGATAAATTTCCAACTTTTAAAGATTCTAAGAATCGCCCAAATTCGGGTGAAAATCTTCCTAATAACAGGCCAATAATTATACAGATTGCAATCCATAAAGTGAGGTATTTTTCAAATATGCCTAATGAAACATTACCTTTCGACAGTTTTATTTCCTCTCTGATAAATGTGTTATATCAATGAATTTAAATTTACCGATATATATAATCACAACTCCGTTGATATAATAATCTAGTAGGTAAGTAACAAATGGACATATTATGCGGTTAAAATCCGAAACTTTTTAGAGAATTGAAGGAGTTGAGGCTAGTTAATATAAAACAATAAATTTAAATTTTTATAATTGTAACTCCTACTAAACCTACTAAAATGAGTGGGAATCTTGGGTTCGTTTGAAAAGGACGAAATTCTAACCTTAATTTTCATTTATAGCGGAGAATTCGCCGAACGCGTGATAAGAAATTTGATAAATGATCCTAGCTTCTGTAAATCCTGCGGTTTATATTGCGACTCATGCAAGTACAGCGTATATAGTTATGTCCGCAACATACGTGCGGCTATAGAGCTGCCAAGTCCAGCGGAGCTGCCGGCGTTTATAGATAATCCGGAAAAATACATGCCAAAGAAAATTCCGGAGGCAGACCTATGCATATCCTCTGGGCTGCATAAAGACCTTCTCTTAGAGCTTCCATACGTCATTGAAAGAGCCGGAGTAAAAGGATTGATTGTTCCAATAGAGGATTTCACAGAAGTTCCATCCGGCCTCAGAAAACAACTTGAAGAAACATGCGTTGAGCTTGGATTAGAAAGCGCCTTTCCAAAACCATTCTGCTCATTGGAACCATCAGAGGAGAAGCCTATTATTTCAAGATTTGTAGATGAACTTAGGGTTGGAAGGCCGCAGCTTGAAATCTCAATTACAAAGAGAGGAAAGTCCGAAGTTATTGATTCTACAGTTGTTAGGCGGAGTGCTCCATGCGGCTCAACATGGTATGTTGCAAGGAAGCTGATAGGAATAGAGATAAAAAAGGAGATTCTATATGATGTAATTGCTAAGGCTCATCATAGCTATCCGTGCACGGCAACCATGAATGTGGATCCGGAAACTAAAGAGCCTATACTTCACTTGGCAGGATTCATAATACGGGAAGAGGTTGAAAAAGCCCTAAAGCAAGCACTAATGGAAAATAAATAAAAGTGGAGAATCTGAGGCTAGCCTACCAGTTCCTTGACTTCTTCTTTTCCCTTCTCCAACTCTTCAACTTGCTCTTTGTCCAGCTTCAGCAGTAAAGCCTGAAACTCTCCGAAATGGGTTTTCTCCTCCTTAGCGATATCTAGGAAAACCTTCTTTAAGTTCTCATTGTCAGTTGCAGCCGCCAATTGTTCATAGAGATTTACGGCGTCAAGCTCAGCAATCATTCCAACCCTCAAAAGCTCCATATCGATTTTATCCTTGCTCAACTTTTCAATTTTTATTGGAATTTGAGACAACATTTTATACACGTATCACATGCTAATTCATTAACCCTTAAATATGTTAGGCCTACAGTCCACCCTTACAGGATGTAGAGCAATGGAAAAGCGGGTTTGCCCAGTGTGTAGGGATCCAAAGAGTCAATTTGTCAAGGTTGAATAGACCTTTAGGCCAGAGATTTTCTCCTAAATGATTTAGTAATCATAATAAATTTTATAGTTGCTTTACCAGCCTTTACTTTGTGGTTCCATGTCAACCGATGATCTTGCTATTATAGAATCGAACTTGAAGGGTAAGACCCTCCTCGTGTATTGGTATATGCTTCGTCAGCCAGATTTCAAGGCTGGTGTTAGAGAAATTCAGCGTTCACTTGGTTTTTCAAGTCCAAGCATTGCTCTTCATCATTTAAATAAACTTATAGATTTAGGTCTTGTCGAAAAGACAAAAACTGGCGAGTATGTATTGGTTCAGGAGGTTAAGGTTGGAATATTAAGGTTTTTCGCGAGGATTGGACGCTTTTTAATCCCAAGATACCTCTTTTACTCCGTATTCTTCACAACAGCCCTAGTTTTATACATTCTACTTTATGCGCAAACCCTTTGTATTCACAACTTTTTCGCTTTAGTATTTGGCGGTTTAGCAAGCACGATATTATGGATTGAAACATTTAGGATTATGAGGGAGAGGCCGTTCTAAAGTGTAGAACTATAAGAATTAAATTGCATAAATCATGGTGATGCTGATGGACAGAAAAATTCTTTTAGTCGCATGCGCGATTCTTTTAGGATGTTTAGTGGCAATGTTGCCCTATTTTCTTTATCCCATCTCTGAAATGGAAATGGGAGCTTTTCTAAAAGCCATGTATTTACCTAGAACTCAAGTCTCGCCAGAATTATGGGCTCTAAGGGAAAAATATTCTTTAGGAAATAATCTAATTCAGGCGTTAGTAACTATATTTTCCGCAACCGCCTTAGGTGTCGTCTTTTGGCTTTATTTCAAAAAAGTAGTTTAGAGAAGCGTTCTATTTTTAGAACATTCTGTTCTGAAGTTTAGCATTATAGCATTAGTCTTCTATAGTTTTCTTGGTGAATGTTGTGAGAAAGAAGATTAAAATGGAAATAATTTTGGCGGTGACACTAGCTATTTCGTTGTCGATTTCAGTTATCTATCTTAGCCAGCCAAGATGTGGAACCCGTTGGTATGCAATGCCTTTAAGTTTCCAGTCGAAAACCTCTTGGGAATCTGGTTTAAGCAATGTTGAGAAAATTGTTGAGGAAAACATTGTTGGAGAACTCAGAAAGGGCTTCTTTGAAACGGTAATTGAGGATATAAAGAACTTAACATTTCATTATGGCGGAAGAATGCCGTACCTAAACATGATATATGAAGATGACCTCTGGAGTGGATGGATGAAATGTAAAGTTCCATCCGAAAACATGACTATGTTCACTTTTGATGTAAGAAGGCTTATAGACGAATATGGAAAGGTCACATACATAACTGTAAGGGTTACAGAAATAGAAGCCAATCAAACTCAACCGCCGGAGACGCATTTCTCGGAAGTAACTATAAGTCTAAAAGAGCTTATTGAAGGGCAATCACCTATTCTAAGCCAGTTAGCAACAGTGACTTCTTATCTTACAACCGCATTGATATGGATTGTTCAAGGAATAATTTTCGGCGTTCCACTATGCTTTGCATCGCTTGGCGTAATCATGCTTTTTGATAGAGCAATAATACCCATCTGGAAGAAACAGTTCAAAGGTAAAAGCCTAGGCAAGTCTACGGCCTAGAAGCTTTGCGGGCAAATGTTATATAGCCAGTATGTCCCGTCATAAGGGTTTGAGGCCTCGTCTTCCCCCTTTCAACTTGCAATCCGCGAAGCAGACATTCAAAGGTTTCAATTCCAATAAAGCCATTCTCTTTAAGCGTCTCCACCGTTTTCACAACTTGGTCTATTGTTGGGCTGAAACTTACAAAGCTTCCGGCTGGCTTTAAAGCTTCATAGGCATATGGGACAACAAGCCATGGAGTAGCCAAATCTAAGATTACAGCATCCACATTTCGCTCTTCTATCCCCTGCGTAACATCTCTAAGCTTTAATTCAACAAAATCTTCTAATCCGGCTCGTTCAATGTTTTTTCTTGCAGTTTCAACGAATTCTTCGCGGATTTCGTAGCTGTAAACCTTCCCATCTGGCTTAACGTAGTGGGCTAACGCCGAGGTTAGGGCGCCTGTTCCAGTTCCAGCCTCAACAACGCGGCTTCCGGGGCCTATTCCGCTGTAGAGCACAATTAGTGCTATGTCCTTTGGATAGATTATTTGGGTTTTTCTAAGCGATTTGAATATGTAGTCGCGTATTAAGGGCTTAAGGGCTGCAAATCTTGCTCCTGTGTTGCTTTCTATCCATGAGCCATACTCTTTTCCAATTAGGTCGTCAAGTTTCACATATCCCTTATGCGTATGGAAAGTTTTTCCTTTCTCAACCTTGATTAGATAGGTTCTTTTCGGAGTTAAGAAAAGCAGTACATGGTCTCCTTCACGGATTACATCTGTCAATATTTTTCCCAAATTAATAAAATAAAGAGGATTTATTAAGGCGTATACTTGAATGGATGTTTGGCTCTATCCTTATTCTCCATTATTTCATCCATGTTTGGCCTTGCTTCCATAGCCTTCCTTATGGCGTGCCTCATCGCCTTATAATTATTGATGTAGACGCGGTGGCGGTTAACCGCGGCTGGATGAACAAATACATTTGCGATTATTATTAGTTCTTCGGCAAGCTCTTTAGGTATGGTTCCATCTGCAACGCTGTCGGCTACGGCCTTTGCAACAGCGGCCTGGGCTGGTCCGTAGACCATGCTTGCTTGACGCATGCTTCGAATGGTAACTGTTGGAACTATAAGTGTTATCGGCTTTACTGTGAGGTTTGGTTCAAGTATAGCTAGTAGGGGCTCGTGTCCAGGTGTTGGCGCGGCCTTAGCCTTGGCATAGGCTTCTCCTACTGGACCGTCCTTCTTTCCTATTATGAGGTCTATATGTGCAACTTCTGGTTCTTGTCCCGCCAATGCTTCGCCTATTCGAAGTTTAAAGTCGCGGATTATTTCCGGAGTTATGCCTATAGCCGTAAATCTCTCCTCCAAAACTTTTTCTTCATATTCTATCTTGATTGGTTTAGGCTTTATCTTTC
>CAYOFB010000005.1:0-18099 GCA_964403145.1 uncultured Candidatus Bathyarchaeia archaeon | reverse complement strand
GATACGAGAAGGCAATAAGAGTGGCAAAAGAAAAAGGAATCAAAATGCCAATGCTTAAATAGCGTTAGCCTTGATAAACCTCTACAAACTTTTTAATTGACCTATCATAGGTTCTTTCTGCCTCAGGCGGAAATAGACAGCCGGGCAGCTCTCCTCTTTCACGATGATAACGTATACACTCGCAGCATTTCCCACGTTTTTCGCACGCAGTATATGTGCATGTGCAATTCTTCAAGTTAACTTCAAGATTTGGACACTTAGTCAATTTGCTCATCTCCTTGCATGTCTTTCCTTGTTCGTTAATCATAAATAGTATAAGCCTTTTTCCTTACCTTAACAGTAGCTTAGGAGGATATTACTTTGAAAACAGTATTTCTTAACGGAGAAACCCTAACCATCGAAGATGTAGTGGCTGTTGCACGTGAAAATGCAAAAGTTGAGATTCCAGATTACATTAAGAAAAGAGTGATAAAATCTCGCATGGTTCTCAAGGAAATTTTGGATTCCGGCATAGCTGTTTACGGCGTTAACACAGGCTTTGGAGCCTTATCAAAGGTTAAGATTCCCAAGGAAGAGCAGGAGAGGCTTCAGCTCAATATGGTTCGCAGCCATTCGGCTGGAGTCGGAAAGCCTCTACCAACAGATGTTATTAGAGCAACTATGCTCCTAAGGGCAAACATGCTTGCAAGGGGATATTCAGGCATAAGACTAGAAGTTTTAGAGACTCTGATCAAAATGTTAAATGAGGGAGTCCATCCAATTGTGCCTGAAAAGGGAAGCGTAGGTGCAAGCGGTGACTTAGCACCGCTAGCGCATGTTGCACTAGTTTTGATAGGGGAAGGAAAAGCTGAATATAAAGGCGAGATTCTTTCTGGAAAAGAGGCTTTAGAAAAGGCTGGAATTGACCCTTTAAAGCTTAAGGCAAAAGAGGCAATGGCGCTTATTAACGGAACACAACTCATGACAGCCATGGCGGCCTTGGCCGTTCATGATGCTGAAAATCTGGTTAGAACCGCTGAAATCGCGGCGGCGCTAAGTCTAGAAGTTCTAAATGGAGTTTTTGATGCGTTTGAAGAAAAAGTAAATAGGCTTAGGCCCCACACAGGGCAAGTTTTAACTGCGAGAAATGTTAGACGGCTTATAGAAGGAAGCAAACTTATTCTTTCAGGTAGAGAAGCCTATGAAAAGCTCGGCTATCCGCATGACCCTTATACGTTGCGATGTATACCGCAGGTGATTGGAGCAGCCAGAGACGCAATAGCCTATGCGAGAAAAATTGTTGAAACGGAAATAAATTCTGTAACGGATAATCCGCTGATTTTTCCAGATGATAAGGCCTGTATTTCGGCTGGAAACTTTCACGGCCAACCGATAGCGGTTGCCATGGACACGCTTGGAATAGCCGTAACAATAATTGGCGGCTTTTCAGAAAGGAGAATAGCTAGACTGATAGATGAAAAATTGAACAGGGGGTTGCCGCCATTTCTAGTTTCAAAGGAAGCTAAAGAGGGAATTAATAGCGGATTTATGCTTGCCCAATACACGGCTGCGGCGCTTGCATCCGAAAACAAGGTTTTAGCTCATCCTGCAAGCGTAGACTCTATTCCAACCTCGGCAAATTTTGAAGATTACGTAAGCATGGGAACTACTGCTGCTAAAAAAGCCACGGAAATAATCGAAAATACATGGCATATACTTGCAATAGAGCTTCTCTGCGCCTGTCAAGCCGCCGATTTGCGAGGGGCGGACAAACTTGGAAAAGGAACAAAAATTGCTTATTCAATAATAAGAAGCAGTGTTCCCATGCTAAAGGAGGATAGAGTACTGAGCGATGACATAAAGAAAATTTATGAAATAATCAAGACGGGCAGATTGGTTAGAGAAGTGGAAAAGGCTGTTAGGCTTGTTTAGGCTCCGGCTCTAAGTTCTTGCAGTGCCTTTATTCTCTTAACTATGTTTGGATGGGTTGAGAATATCTCCATTATTCTATCAGCTAAAGTCACTTTTTTCCTAAGAATTTCCTGAACAAGCCTCTGATCCGAGCTTCCGAATGGGCCTGAAATGGCCATGGCATCGCTTTCGGCGCGATCCGGGTCTGAGATGAATAATGCTTTAAATGCGTTGAGGCTTGAAAGCTGGGGGCTTCTCTTCTTTATTCTTCCGCTGTAGTGAACTATTTTTGCTAATCCTTCCTGTAGTTTTCTGGCGCCGTCTTCAACTATGGTTGCGCTGTGTCTATCAGCATAATATTCGCGGAGTCTGCTTAGGGCAAGGGTGAAAAGCTGAAGTATCCAGTAAAGCGCTATGCAGGCGAGACCTATGATTGCCGCATAGCCAGCTCCGCCTTCTCTATCTCTAGAACTCCACATTGAAGACCACAAAAGCGAATATCCAATGTAGTAGAATATTGCTGGAAGCATTGAAACAAACATCATTATTTGAACATCTTTATGCTTCAGATGGCCGAGCTCGTGCCCAATCACCGCTTCAACTTCCTCGTCCTCGAGGGTTTCTAGCAGTCCTTTAGTGACGGCTACGCGTGTTCCAGCAATTGGTGAGCCATAGGCAAAGGCGTTGGGTATTGGGACGTTTGCAAGCATAACCTTTGGCATTTTTATTCCGCTTGCTCGGCTAAGCCTTTCAACCATGTCGTAAAGCTTTGGATTTTCCTTTCTTGAAATTTCCCTAACGCGATAAATAGCATCAATTATGTATGGGGCAACAAGCCACTGGGCAATGTTAAAAGCCGCAACAAGGAATATTATTAGAGTCCAGTTGAAAACTCCGATAAGTTGAAGTATTACCATAAACGCTAATGTTGTAACCCCTAGGATTATGGCTAATGTGCCTATCATTGATGCTCTAAGTTTCCATATGCTCATATATAATCCCAAAAGTCTTGAGCATATAATCAAACTTATATTCTTTACTATTTCGAATTAAACTCATCAATTATTTCTCTTGCCTTCTCAATAACGAAATTGGCTAGTTTTTTAGTTATAAAGCCTTTTTCAACAGCTTTCCAAAGTTTATCCTCGTCTACAATTTTCGCGACACTATTCGGAAGAATGCAAACATCAACTTCTAAGTCTACGTAGCGTATACCATATGGATAAAGCTCAACAGGAGTGTTCAAATTGATATACGTTCCCTTGTATACGCCATTGCGTGAATAATAGCTTGTTTCCAGAATCCAATCTCCGATTTTCACGTTAGTTATGGCTGTGTCGCCAGGCTCCTTTCTTGTTCCCAGCCCATCGTAGATTCCAGGTTTGTGAAAGATTCTTCTAAAGCGGATTTTTTCTCCATTAATCTCTTCAATAATGCCCTTGCCTAGGCTGAGAACCCTACCGCTTAATTTTACATGTTCAATCTTTATGGGAGAACCTTCGAGGGGATATTCGCTTTCTATCGTTTCTTTGAAAAGAGATTCAACTTCTTCTAGGGGCTTTCCCTTTTCCAGAAGTTTTTCAGCCATTTCAAGGGCTGAGGAAACTTTTCCACCGCATGCCTTATAATAATGGTGGCCATTCAGCGTTACTGCAACATTCCCGCGAATCTCGTCAAGCTTTCTTTTGGAAAGGGCTGGAAATTCTACGTCCATGCAATATAAACCTTCAAAAATCATGGAAGGAGCCTCTGCCTTTTCAAATTTCTCCATAATTTTCTCTGCTTTTTCAGCAAGTTCTTTAATTTCTTTTTCAAGTATTTCGCGGGGCTGGCTTTCGGCTTCTTTTCGCCATATTATTCCCCAGCCAGCTGGAGCTAGCTCTTTACCAAGCTGGTATAACTCGAAGCGTTTTCCAATATCCCTTATTTTTAGGCTTACCCCAACCTTATTTGTGTTGATAAGTATGGCGTATTTTCCCGGAATCTTTATTTTTGTGGAGAGAAGCGGATTTTTGCTACCGATGCGTTTTCTTTCAACTTGAACAAATAGGACATTGTCTTCATGAAAGGATTTTGCTTCATATTTTGGAAGTTTACCGATTGCATCGCCTAAATCGACAAGGAGAAAGCCACCGGTCTCTCCTATAATTGTCCCCTTATAGATTCCGTCTAGGCTTACTGACCATTTTCTCGTAATTGCGTCTTCAAGGTTAGAGTGAATAATTTCTCTAAAGCGGTCAACGGCTTCCTTATCACCTATTACTCTAACTCCCTGCCTATCAAATCTATCCTTAATTTTTAAGTCTGGAAGGCCAGCGTTTTCGGCGAGTCCGAATCTTTCGCGGATTGGCTGAGAGGGTTCAACTATTTCAAATTCGTTTTCAATTAGAAGCTTTGTTAATGCTGTTGCGTATATTCCTCGAATTTTGGCCTTCGGCAAGGCCTTTCACTCCAAGTTTAGATTTTCTCTATTCTGTACAGTCCGTTTACTCTAGTTACGTTGAATTTGACGCCTAGAATTTTTTCGGTGAGCCAAATGTTCGTTTCGAGATGGTCTGATAATTCGCGGGCAAAGTAGATTGATTGACCCTTGGCTAGGGCTACGTAGGGCACTAGGATATCTGCCATGTGTATGTCAACTGTTGCTTTCGCATCGATTTCTTTGTAGAGATTTTCTGCGGCTTCTCTTCCTACATCCTCGCTTCTTTTCCTTAATTCGCCTATTGCATCTCCGCCCAATAGAACCCCCTTGTCTGTTTCTGCCCACAAGACTATTGAGCTGCCCTTCTGCAGCGGATTCGAATAATCGTTAATTACTCGAATATTTGGTTCGAAACCTCTAGCCTTCAAGTACTCACTTGCCGCCTTAGCTTGTCGTTCCGCAACCCTTCGATCAGCCAGAAATGTGCAGACTGATACTCCATTCACCTTTTCGATTTTGCCAAATTCCTCCAGCCGTATTGGCTTAAGCTCCTTACATGGCCAAACTTCAAGCGTCACTTCACCCATTCCTTTCGGATAATAGCCATACTTGTGAACTGTAAGTGATGCTCTAATTCCCATACGGCTCAAAATTCTTAACATGATATACTGCAAGTAATTGATTGTAGGCGAATGCCTAACATCGGTTCCTCCACGCTTAATGTTAAGTCTTACCGGAGCCTTTGCGAAGAGACATACGGGTAAAACGGTCATGATTAGCATGGGTATGCTGCCGGCCGTGCCAATCTCGGCTGTAATCTCTCCGCCAGCAATTTCTCTCGGCCTAAACCATAATTCTCTAGAGCCTAAAGTTGCACCTTCAACTTCCGCTTTGCAAAGTTTGGCCGCCGTCAAGACTGCTTCCAGATGTTGCGGCCTTAAGCCGGGTTGCGGTCTTTTCTCCCTTATATGATGAATGTGGAGGGGCTCCTTCAATATGCTGGCTAGAGCTACTGAAAGGCGGAGTATTGTGCCGCTTCCGCTCTTTTGGCTTCCATCCACTTCAAGCAATGTCCAGCACCGAACTTTAAGAGTAGATTGGTGGTTATGGCAAAATAAAAGAATGTGTTTTTTACATATTATTGTTCTGGAGGCATCAAGCTGTCAAATCAAAACGAGAAAGAATCTATTCAAGTTCTAATCCAGCGGATGAATGATCTACTTGTGGTTATGGAGACTATAGCTAAAGACTTAAGGGAGCTAGTGAACGCCCTCAAGTCAACAGCTATTCCACAACCTTTAACTCAACCTCAGCCCACGCAGGCTCCAGCCCCAGCAGAAATACGCAAAATTGAAGATGTACGCATGATGTTCCCAAGCGAACTTGAAGATCTACTTGCATTCGAAGAAGAAGAGAACTATATCATAGTTAAGCCTAGGCAGTATTTGGGCGGAGAAAACTTCGCCAAAATAGCTTCAATTGTCCGTGGAGCTGGCGGAGAATACATAAGCGCCGGAAAAGAATCCCACTTTAGAATTCCCAAAAGACCTCACTAGATTAAGAGAAATTCGCGTCTAGAAAGTCTATTAGCTTTCTTATTCCCTCAGTGTTATGGATAAACCTCAGTTTGATGGGGGTTATTGAAATTCTTTTTCTCTTCTTAACCGCATAAATGTCCGTTCCCTTCACGTCGTCTGGATAATCCGCCAAAATCCACTGGCCAATTATGTAGCTGTCTCCACGCTTGGTAAAAAGGTCAAGGTACCCTTTATAGGAAAGCGTGGTCGCCTCAAAATTTACGGAACTAATTCTTTCGGGGACATTAATTGAAATTATGTCGACGTCAAACGGCATTCCATGTTTAAGCAGGTACTCAGCCGTTTTTGCAGCTATTTTAGCTGTTAATTTCAGAACTTCCGCATTTACCAAAGAAGCCTTATCTTGGCCTTCAACAAACTTTTCCATACAATAGGAGACTGCAATAGCCGGGACTCCGTGAATGGCAGCTTCTATCGCAGCGCCGAGCGTTCCGGAAGTAAAAAAGTCGTCTATTCCAAGGTTTGGTCCAAGATTTATTCCGGCAACAAGCAAGTCGGGATTTTCACCCAAAATTTTGTATGTAGCCAACATGTAGGCGTCGGCGGGGGTCCCACTTATAGCGTAGGCTTCAGAGCCATCAGCCAAAGTCACCCGCTTAACTTTCACAGGCGAAGAACTTACGGCTTTCCCAATGCCACTCTTCTCATTTTCAGGAGCCACAATAAATAATTCACCTAGCCTCTTAAGCTCCCTCTTCAACGTTAAAATACCAGGCGAATTTATGCCATCATCATTTATCACTAGGATTTTCGGCATATAAGACTCCTCTTTCCATAGAAGTTGGCGGCTTAAACTTTTAAACCTTTAATAGTCATATCTTATCGTGAAACTGTCAAACTCTCCCTTATAAGGTTCCCAAATAACCTCAACCTTTTCAACCCTGGCCGCTGGCGGGCCACGTCTGCAAAACTCTATCATATAGTCTACCGCTTCCTTTTCTCCTTCGAAAACGGCTTCAACTCTTCCATCTGGAAGGTTTCTAACCCATCCGGTCACGCCGACTCTTCTGGCATGTTGACGAGTTTCATATCTAAAGAAGACTCCTTGAACTCTGCCGCTTACAAATACGTGCGCCCTCACCTTTGCCAAGTTTGTCTCCCACCCTTGCCCATTTTTCGTTTCCTTTCAGCTTCTAGGTCTTGCTGCATTTTTTCGCAGCGCTTATACCAGAGTATTTCATATTTCCTGTGAGGTATTACTCTATTTTTTAGGTCGGCTATTGTATGGATTCCCTCTTTTTTGCACCACTCCACGCAGATTTTGTAGGCTTCCCAGTCAAGTTCTTCATCCTCCCAATATACTGGAACTTTTTTGAGTCCATGTAGAAAGGCAGCAAAAGCCCTAGTATGGCCGTCCACAAAAATGATGTCATTTCTAAGTCTTTTAATTGGTATGGGCTCGATTGAGTTGGGGTCGTTAGGGTTAAACGTTTTCATTACTTCTGATAGTTTTTCGGAGCTTATGTACAGCTGGCTAGGTTGTATCTTATCTAGTCTCATCATGAATGTTTTAGGCATTAAGGCGACACCCTGACCATGCCATACTTAAGAGAGCGGCACTTTTAACTTGAATATCTTGTGAATACTTTTACTTTACTCTCTCCATTCCCACCACTTTTCGTTTCAACGATTACCTTAAAAATTTAGGAGGAGAGGCGACTGCGGAGATGATTAATCATGGGTTCAAACGGCAAGATCCTAATATACGCACCGAACAATTCCAGCGGCTTTGATGGAGTAAAGAATATAGAAAACGCGGCCAGCAAGATTGCGAAGAGGCTTAAATTGGGTCTGGAGATAATTCAGAGAGCCGACTTAAATTCTGTCTGGGTTTACTTCGAAAGTTGCGACGGCCAACTTATCCCAGTCTACTTTAATTATTGGCCAGACTGCCCAGAGGAAGAGGTTTACATGAAGATAAGAAATATGATGTTTGTTTTATCCTTTCATCCGAGATTCGGAGGGTTGAGGCCGATTCGACGGGAGATTATGGGGCCTTCTTGAATATGATGCTCTGATTCTTCAATTCAACCTCGTAAACTTGATTTACGTCAAAGTCTATGCCGAGCATTTCATATTCTGCCTCTGTCAGAAATAAGATTATTTTTGGGAATGCAATTTCAGTTTGCATCTTTACGAATGGAAGTTGTTGCTGGAGAACCTTCATAACGTCCTGCACAACCTTCGCTTCCTCGGAAGCTGGCTGAATGGCGAATCTCGGAATAGAACGTTCCTCGATTAGCTCTATTCGCTTTCCAAGATTCCCTTCTGGGTCACGGATAGACTCTATGCGTTTGACTCTTACCATAACCATAATCATTCACGGCAATAGCAAAATAATCAAAGGAGAGCTTTATAGTTTCCTTTTACGCATCTATTCCATTTCAATAGTAGCCGGAGGCTTAGGTGTAACATCATAATAAACTTCAGAAACACCATCGCAAGTTTCTAATATTTTCTCGGCTGCCTCGCGGAGGACTTGCCATGGAATTTCCGCCACGCTTGCAGTTAGGAAGTCCCTCGTATTGATGGCCCTCATGGCTATTACATAATCCTTTGGAGTTTCAGCCTCGGCTATACAATAGAGGACGCGTGTGAAGGATGGCATTTCAGTAATTATTTTTGCCTGAAGAGAATGTAAAGCATTCAGCGGTGCTTCGTGCACTTTTCCCTCTTCAGAAAATACTTTTATGGCGACTATATCTCCATAAAGTCTTCTTCCAGCCTTAACGCCAGTAGCCCTGTCCTCAAAAACTTTGATTTCTACATTTCTTGAAGGAACGTTGAGTCCTCTTGCCACAAGCTCCTTGACATGCAACTGCTTTCCACGCTCTATTCGCTCCCTATTATCGATTATGGCCGCAAAATATTGGCTAGGCCTATATTCAGCCAGCAAATCCTCAACAATGCCTGTGGCCTTCTTTAAAATTTCAAGTTTTTCCTCTTTGATTTCGCCTACAACCCTCACGGCTAGGCCGGGGCCTGGGAAGGGCTGTCTTTCAGATATTTCTGAAGGTAATCCCAAATAACGGGCTACCATACGGACCTGCCATTTATAAAGTGAAGCCAACGGCTCGACGACTTGGAAACCGTAGTGCTCAACGGGCTTTATTCCTATCTGAGCTAAAACATTATGTTGGGTTTTAACTCCGCCAACAGTTTCGATTACATCTGCTTTAATCGTTCCCTGCACAAGGAATTTGCATTGCTCTTTTCTTGCAATTTCCGCCAATGTCTGATAGAAGGTTTCTCTGAAAACCTTACGTTTTTCCTCAGCATCTCTTATTCCCTTCAAAGCATTAAGAAATTTCTCTCTAACATTCACTATTCGAACGTGCAATTCTATAGGTGGACGGGAAAGCAGCTCAGCCACTTTTTCTGGCTCTCCTTCACGCATAAATGCATCATCCAGGAATATGCAGACCAGATTATCGCCTATGGCTCGATGCGTCAGCACAGCACTTGTTGTACTGTCAACCCCTCCGGAAATTGCGACAAGAGCCTTTGCATCACCTATTGTCCGCTTAATCTCCTCAACCTGACCTTCAACAAAACCTTTAGGATCGAACGACAATCTTAACTCTCCGACTATTCGATTGGTGGTTCATCGCTTAAATATTTTCATTCTCAGGGAACAGTTGCACATATAACTTAACTGAAGTAAACATCGAGTGCCTCTTTAAAACTTGACTGGTCTAATTTGTACTGGTCAACATCAAAATCAATAGAGTGAATATTATAGTTTTCAATTAAGATTTAAATGCTGATTCCATATACGCCATGCTTGGCGAGTGCACTTTACATTGTTTTATTTGGCTAAAGCTTTTCTCTGCTAGGCACCATTAATGTAGTGGTGCCTTCGCTTGGATGACGCAGCAGAGCTAGAGAAGCTAAGAACTTTGAGGGATTCAGTTAAGGAGCTTAGTTCAAGCTACGCCGAAACCCTAGAAGATTTTAAGGGCTTTTCAGAATGTCTAAAATCAACTAAGAGTCTATGGCGGGCATGTAACAAGAGTAGACTTATGAAGATTGGATTAACGCTTATAGCTTTTCCAGAGCCAACTCCCTTCTCAGAAATGATCGGTGCTTCCATACTTTCTGTAGGTCTTATTCAGCAAAAAATACGTAACAACAGCCTCCATATAGAAGACGTATACAAAACATTCCATAACGTATTCAAAAATCTTAGAGAAATTCAAGAAAATTTGGTTAAGTATTAAACTTATATTGCCACATAACATGTAGATAACATACAGCCCAGGAGGTTAGCATATATGACTAAAATGAAGCTTGTAACAGTCTTACTTCCTGAAGCCTATCTGGAAGGTTTAGATGAACTTGTAAGAGCAAGTATGTATCCAAGTAGAAGTGCGGCCATAAGATCAGCTGTAAGAGATCTATTAAAGAAGGAGCTTTGGGGAAGAAAAGAAGAATAAACGATGATTATCTAACAAAAACTAGAAAAGGTTATTTTATATTCCAGTAAGCCTGGCGATATCCCGAATTTCTCTTGCAGCCTCTGCCGGTTTCTTGGCTAAGGTTATGCTTCTTCCAACTATTAGATAGTCACTTCCAGCTTTTACCGCATCTTCGATTTTTCCACCTTGAGGACCAACACCGGGCGAATAGATTGGAACTTTGCCTTTGACTATCTGCTTTACTTCGGCTATTCTATCTGGATATGTAGCGCCTACAACGGCGCCGTCGGCATTCCACTCAACAGCTTTCCTCGCGAAAATCTGATATTGAGAAATTAAATCTCCAGTTTTAAAATCTTTCACTATTTGGCCATATCCTTCACTTGCGCCTTTATGGCTCATATAAACCAGTAAAATTACGCCCTTTCCATTTTTGTGTGCAATTTCAAATACTGGTTTTAGGCCTTCCTCCCATCCTACAAATGGATTAGCCGTAACAGCGTCAAAACCAGCCTCAAAATAGTATTTAGCTATAATCTGATTTGTATAGCCAACATCATTGATTTTACAATCCATTATTAAGGGAAGCCCGTAATTCTTGGCTGTAAATACTATCTTTTGAGCTTCTCCAAATAAGCCTAGAGGAAGCACTAGTTGACGGTTAATCTTTACCGCGCAAACATATTCTTGTGTTTCGTCAAGTATATGGAGTGCTTTTGAGAGCAACGCCTTATAGGGTTTTTCTGGCGGTAAATCTAATGCTAGAATTATTCGTGAGTCTCTTTCTTTGGCTGTTTTGGCTATTTTCTCTTTGAAATTCAACAGTTGCCCCTAGATAATTTATTGGTTTTATAGAAAAGATTTTTGGATTAGCTGAAGCGGCAGGCGTTTTTGACTCCGTATAGCCTCTCAATTAGGAGGTTTAGCACGTTTTCGATTAGTGGTATGTCGCTTTGCTTTATTTCCTTCTGCTCAAATATTTTGTTGTATAGTCTCTCAATTGGGTTGAATGGGAAAGGCACATTTTTAAGGCTTTTAGCTGATTTCTGAATCATTTCTTCGAGAATTTCCTTTTCCTTAGCCGGAAGCTTGGTTGTAACCTTCAACGCCAGTAGAAAGAGCGGATGAGCCAATTCATCCTTTTCCATTAGCATCTTGACTATTTCCCTATTCTTCTTATTCCTCGTCTTTGCTGGAAGCAGTGAGTCGGCTAGAATCTCCTCCAGTTCATTCAAGAATATCATTGCGAGCTGCTTGGCTTCTGCTGGCAAGCTCTTCTTGAATCTAGGCAGCGGAATTGCCTGGCTGGCCTTGTACTGCTTTATGTGGGCGAATTCGTGGGCTAATACTCCCTTGAAATTTCTTCGCACCAACTTGCTACTTGCATTGACGAATGTTCTTGTTCTAAGTTTACGCTTTGCAGCTTCAAATTCTGTTGTGGCCACTACGCTTGGCGATGAAAGAGCGAACTTCATGAATCTTCTCGCTGCTCTTCTGAAGTCTCTTTTCCTGAAAACATAAATTTCGTCGGCTGCTTCTCCAATAATCTCTTTTGCTTTTTGAAATGCAGCAATTATCTTCTCAAGTTTACGCTCAAATTTCCTGTCAACTGTTAGCGTGGTTCCCGAAATGTTGAGCGTAATGTATTCAGCCATTTTCTCACCTCCATCTGATTTTTCCTCCAGATTTTACGGCTAGAACTCCAGACAAAGCCTCGAAGCATGAGCACATGCCGAAGAGAGCTTCAAATCCGAACTTACTTACGATCACTACTGACAAAACGGCGGCCGCAGCCTCCGCCAAGTCATAGGCTGAATCGAAAAGGCCCATTAAGAAGCCGCTGTTCCTTCTTGTTGTTAAGTCAGCCATTAAGGCTAGCAATGCCGGCCTTTCAAGAGCATAGGATAATCCGCTGAAGAATTCTATAACATATAATTGAGCAACATGCGATGCAAAGATGTAGGAGAGCATGCATGCAATGCCTAGAGTCACACCAGCAAGGTAAACTCTGACTTTTCCGTATTTGTCGGCTATCTTTCCGATTGGCGCCTTGAAGGCTGCGGCGACTATGCAAAAGATTGCATATAAGATTCCAGTGTCAAGTATGGTTGCTGAGAATTTTTTAAGTACGTAAATTGGATATATGGGGCCGACTAGCCCGATGCATAAAGAGCTTAGTAAGCTTAGGGTGAACATTAGTATTACTGGCTTTCGCATATGCACTCCCTCCATGCATGAGGGAGCGCGAATTATCTCCCACACATGCCATTCGAAGTGTTCCGTCCTTCAGATGCTATGCGAAAAATTTTTTACCTATAGGTATAAATAAATCTTTCGCAACAAACTAGCCATCAAGCGGCGAGCAAGATGCCGAGAAAACGAGGAACAATAGGGAAAACGAAGCTAATGATGCTAGCAATAATCTACCATCTTGAAAAACAAAAAGAGAAGCCATACGGATACGCAATATGGCAAATCCTAAAAACGGTCTTTAAAAGCCATCTGAAACCAACAGACATAAGAAATATTTATCATCACCTGCAAGACCTAACCAAAATGGAATATTTAAGGAAAGGGGAAATGCAAACAGTAAAAGGTTTTCCAGACAGACAAATCTACGTTCTAACAGAAAAGGGCAGAAAAATAACCGAAACAAAATGTAAAGAACACCTAGAAGTTTTAAGCAAAGTCAAAAGGAAGAACTAGGCTGTGCACGGATGCAACTCTACACCTTCGATAGTTCCTCCAGCAACCCTCCTAATTAACTCTAAAGCGATTGTAACAGCCTCTCTTAACTTTCCACCATCTATCCTCGGCGCGCCATAACCGACAATAAGCACATTCTCTGTCTTACCAGTAATTTTCGTTGCATCTGCATCCCTATGTGGATAAATGCAAAGAATTCTCTTCTGATCCGTTAAAAGAAGCATTTTCTTTTCAAGCTTAACCGGAGAATCCATTCCTATTCCCTGAAAGACATCTTTTTCATTTGAAAATCTTACAATTAGCGGAGGGGAAAGCGTGTCTAGGTCGTATCCGCTTAGTGGAATTATAGTCTTCAAAGAAGCCAAATTATAGGCGTCCACAACGTTGGATATTTTAGGAATCTCCTTGCCCTGCAACACTCTGCGCAGTAATGCTTCACCTGAAGGCCTAGTCTTTGTGGGATCAATGTTTAAGCTCCAAAAGAAGTCTCTATAAGCTCTAACGATAGGGTTATCCTTCAAAGTTTCCAGCACAAAACTTCTTCTAGCTTCCTCGAAAATTTCGTTTCGAAGCTTCTCAATTTCCGGCGTTGTAGGCTGAACTTTTACTTTGCGAATTATTCCAGTGCAAAGCGCTAGTTCAGGAAATTTCGATGCAACTTCTTTGTGCCAATGAACTTTTAGTTTCAAGCTTTTCACCTCTGTTTTGGATGCGGAGCTATTTTAGATAAAATTTTAGGAGCATTCTGCTCTATTAATTTTGGGACCGACCTTGATAAAGATTGGTTGTTGCGGTTATCCGGTTTCAATGAAACGTTACTATGAAAAATTCAGCTTGGTTGAGTTAAATACTACCTTTTATCAGTATCCGCGCGTTTCCACGGTTGAAGGATGGAGAGCTAAGGCTCCAGAAAACTTTGAGTTTACAGTTAAAGCGCATCAGGATATAAGCCACAAGTTTAAGCTGAAGCCAGAAAAAGAATGTTTAGAAGCATTCCAGAAAATGAAGGAAATATGCGACATCTTAAAGGCAAAAATCCTTCTTATACAGACACCAGCCTCACTCCGTCCAGACAAGCTTGAAGATGCAAAGGAATTCTTTAGCAGAATCCCCCGCGGAGACTTAACCATTGTTTGGGAAACTAGAGGGCCAGCATGGGAAACGGAAGAGGCCAGACGAGAGCTCGCTAAAATGCTCAAAGAGTTGGATGTTCCACATGTAGTCGATCCCTTCAAGACCCTACCAGTCTATGTCGGCAAAACAGCCTACTTTAGGCTTCACGGCCTCGGCAAAAGACTATACTACTATCAATATTCAGACGAGGAATTGAAGAAACTATTTGAAATTGCGAAAGATTATGAAGAAAAAACAGAAGAAGTCTACGTTCTATTCAATAACCTGTCCATGTTCGACGACGCCATAAGATTCAAACATTACATTGAAAAGAGAAGTTTTCCAGGACTAACCGAAGCAGTCGGCCTTGAATCCATTCGCCAAGTGCTAAGTAAGACACGATACCCAGCCTCAAAAAGCACGCTTCTGAAAAAGGTTGGGTGGAAACTTGTTGAAATCGAAAAGGGAAAACAAATTAGACTTGAAGAAATATTGAAGAAAATTCCTTCTAAAACCTATGAAAACGTGGATGAAATATTAGAAGAAATTAAAATTTAGTCATTTAGCAGGAAATACTGAAGTGGTATTTATATGCCATCAAAACTTGAGAAACTAGAATGAGAATTCAGGACTTAAAACTTCAATCTTAACATTGCTTAGCGGCTGAAATATCAGAGTTTGAGTGAAAATATTTAATCCTCTCTTATATGCGTTTTCTAATAGCTTTGAAAATTCTGGATCTATTTCGTAGCAGGGTTTAATGATTCTTGCATCTGGCCTTTGCAGAGTAAACAAGACTCCCGCTTTGAATCCTTCTTTTAGGCATTTTATCAAGGTTTGAACGTGTTTTCTCCCTCTCAATGTCGGTGCGTCTGGAAACATAGCGACCTCATTAACAACATATGAAACGCTCTTAACTTCAAGGTAGAAGCGTTGACCGTTTCTTCCAAGTAGAAAGTCTATTCTTGAACTGTTTTTTGGAACATTTTCCTTTAGAACGCGATATTTTCTAAGCGGTGGAAAAAGCCTCTTTTCTATCAGTGTTTTGGTTAGTTTATTCGCGAATCTTGTGTCAACTATTATGAGAATGTTTTCGCGTTTAACGGCAAACATTGTGTATTTGCTTTTTCGGTTTGGCGAGTTTTCCTCTTTAACGAAGGCTTCGCATTTTGGCGAGAGCACAGTTAGCATTCTTCCAGAGTTTGGCAAGTATGCTAGAAATTTTTCTCCATCCAATTCGATTTCTGCCATAAACTTGTTCAGTCTTTTTATAAATTTTCCTTTAAGGAGCTTGAAGCTTAATTTAACTGTTAGCGAGTTCATCATGTTGCTATAGAAAGCTTTAATTATTTATTTGTAGTTGAAAGAAAGGCAAATTGTTGAGGAAAAGCCTATGATAATTGTGCAATTGTCAGACTTACACTGTTCAACCGGTCCATCGTTCCTAAAGGACAAACTGACAACCGCCATAAATGAGATTAATCAGCTTAATCCAGACCTAGTAATAATTGCTGGGGACCTAACAGAAAGCGGATTTAAAACAGAATTTGAAGAAGCAAAAAGATTCATAGACCAAATAAAATGTCCCCAAAAAATAATTACTATGGGAAATCATGACGCGCTTTATACCGGCTACCTGCTATACGAACAGTTTTTCGGGAAACCCTCTGGCGTTCTAGACCTACCAGATTGCAGAGTAATCTATGTTAACACAGCTAGACCGGACAGAGATGAAGGAAGAGTTGGAAGGGATCAGATAGAATTTATCAAAGATAATTTTGCCGAGGATAAAATGAATATTCTCGTAATGCATCATCATCTCATTCCGGTTCCAGACACAGGCCTAGAAGTAGCCATTGTAGAGGATGCAGGCGACGTTCTAAAAATGCTTTCAAAGTATAAGCCTGACCTGGTTCTAAGTGGACATAGGCATAGGCCTTGGATGTGGAGACTAAACGATATAGACTTCATATTTTCAGGCGCAGTCTCCACCATAAGGCTTAGAGGGTTCTTTGAAAACTCCTACAATGTCATAAAAATAAAAGGCAAAAGAATATGGGCTAAACTTAAGATTGTAGGCGGCCCTTACATAGACTTTGACAAATTAACCTAGCAAGCTTGCCTATTGCTTTTCAAATTTGCGCCGCTAAAATTCTGAAGTCTTCTTCAAGGGCGGACTTTAACTTAGCATTATACAAAGCAACAGCAGGATGATACATAGGAATTAAGGTTATGTCTAAATCTAGAACATCTGCACGGTAAACTTTACCGTGAACCCTACTTATCCCACTAAATGGAATTCCGGCTTTAGAGAAAATGTATGCTGACGCATATCTGCCAAGAGTCACAATAATTTTCGGCTGTATAATTCTTATTTGTCTATCCAAGTATGGCGTACATACATTAACCTCCTCTGGCCGGGGATCGCGATTTCCAGGAGGCCTGCACTTTAGAATGTTTCCGATAAAAACTTCCTCTCTTGAGAGACCTATTCCAGCTAAAAGCTTATCCAGAAGTTTTCCAGCGGCTCCTACGAAGGGTCTACCCTTAACATCTTCCCAATAACCTGGCGCTTCCCCGATGAACATTATTTTTGCGTCTAAGCTTCCTTCGCCTGGAACTGGATTACGTCTAGACCTCCAAAGCCCACATTTTCTACATTCTAGAATTTCTTTGAATATTTCTTCCATAAGCTCTTTTTTCGACAACATTGACGGCGCCTTATAATCCAATTAGTTTCAATAGCAATAAGTTTTATCAAATGCGTCATCTATCAGTAGTTTGGTGAGCCGTATGCTTGTTGAGCGCGACTATAAGGGCGTAAAAATCCGTGTTCTGCAGGGAGACATCACCAAGCTTGAAGTTGAAGCCATAGTTAATCCAGCCAACAGCATGCTCATTATGGGCGGAGGGGTGGCCGGCGCAATAAGGAGGGCTGGCGGGAAAGAAATAGAGGAGGAAGCCGTCAAACATGCGCCAGTACCAGTCGGAAAGGCAATTGCTACTACTGCAGGAAAATTGAAGGCAAAATATGTAATTCACGCGCCAACAATGGAGAGGCCGGCCATGCAGATAGGGCCTGAAAACGCGAGAAAAGCTATGCGAGGGGCCTTAGAATGTGCAAGACAGCTAAAAGTGAAGAGTATAGCATTCCCTGGGTTAGGCACAGGTGTAGGCGGAGTTTCAGCCAGCGAAGCCGCCGAGGCTATGGTTGATGAGTTAAAGCGACACGTCGATGAGGGGACATCGCTGGAAGAAGTTTTGCTTGTAGGGTTCGGCGAGGAATTGGCGACGGCCTTTGCAAAAACTGTCGAGAAATTTTTCAGTTAGTCTTCAATAAGTGTCGATAACTGTCGAGAAAGGAGATGCATAAATAATTAATTTCTACATTTTTCGACATTTAATTGTCTACTAGTGTCGGAATAAAATGGGTGAAACCGACAAGCTTTTATAGGAGTACTTCAGATTCCCATATGCAAGGTGAAAGAATGTCGGCTTCAATAATGAAGCCTAAGTCAAGGGACGAACTAGTCGAACTGTTAAAATCAGCCATGAAAAGGGAAATGAACATCCGTAGGGCCAAAGGCTTAGCTGTAAAACCAACAATTTCCGGAACTGCAAAGGTTTTGGGAATTCACCGCGACACACTCTATGACTGGATGAAAGAATATAACGTTAACTTTGAGGAAATAGCCAGAGAATTAATCTCTCCGGCAAAAATTCTGGAAAAGCCGGAAAAGCCAGTTTATCTAATTGGCGAGGCGTTGGTTGGTTCGGGAAATGAGGTTGCTCATGTAGATCTTCTAATAGGCGACAAGGATGGGCCTGTGGGCGAGGCGTTTGCACACAGTCTATCCAGCCTATCGGCCGGCCATACGCCTTTGCTTGCGGTTATTAGGCCTAATCTTCCGCCTAAGCCGCATACGGTTGTTGTTCCAAAGGTTACTGTTAG
>CAYOFB010000004.1:0-19112 GCA_964403145.1 uncultured Candidatus Bathyarchaeia archaeon | reverse complement strand
TACTGCACTTTGAAAGATTACAATGTTCTTGAATTTCTCCATCAGCTGCTGATATTTGGAAAGCAGCTCGCTTGAGACAGTCATTTTCAATCACCTTAGAATCTGAAAAGAAGCTTAGATGTACAATATATGATTTTTGCGAATCTTATCGAAAGAAGTCTCCTATCATTACGTTTTACATATTATACAGACCGTATTAGGAGATTCACAAGCTGGAAGGAGAAACTAGGCGTGATTCGGGAATAAACCTAGAAAGTAAGCATCCACGGCGCAAAAACCTTAGCTAGAAGAAGGATAATAAAGGATGATGCAGGCACGGTTACATTATCATCTATTGGATTAAACTCGAAATGCTCTATAAATGAGGCTAATGCCCCCGCAATAATGCCCGCAAATCCTAATGTTGTACCGATAGGAACAGAAAATGAAGCCATGATGAGGTTTCCCCACCAAGATTTCGTTCTTCTTTTATAAAGCATGTTTCTTACAATTCCCGTGACAGCATCTCCTATGGACATAAAAAGGACGGGTAGTACTCCGAACCAGAAGTTACCGTTAGAAACAAGCCAGCCGAAGGCTGTGATTATCCCCCACATAATACAAAACGAAACCTCATACATGTTATCCTCGGTTTGGAACCAATACATGAGCTTTCCAGTTCTATGGGGAATATACGTTAAAACCGCCAAAAGCAACGCCATGCTAAAAGGCAGAATAGGCGTCTTAAAAATTAGGGGAGTAAGAAAGGCTACCAAGCCGCCGGCAAGAATATGAATAATTTTCCGATTATAATAAACCGCAACGTTATGAGCAAGCTTTTTCCCCATCATGATATTGTAAAGCTTCTTCGTCAAAAACATTACAACAACAATTATCCAGGCAAAAAGCACGATCGTCGCAATTATTTCCTCGAATGATATAGGCAACATTAACCTAAGTTTTTACAGAATATAAATAAAAAATTTCCGCAGATTATTTTATTGCATGGCGGGCCCGGTGGGATTTGAACCCACGTTCTCCGGCTATCTCCCTTAGGTCCGGAGGCCGGCGCCTTAATCCAGACTTGGCCACGGGCCCGAGTTTATTATTCTTGTTCTATTATTTCTTCGTTTATCCACCAAGCCTTCCTTTTACCTGCTTTTTCTCCGGCATAATATTCAACTATTGGTTTTCCAATCTGTTTTTTTGAGAGTTTCTGTATTCTCCTCAGTCTGTTTAGGACTAGCCAGCGGTTTGTCTTAGTGTATTCTGCCAGCTCAGGGGTTGTAGCTCCCCTATAATGTATTAGGTAATCGATTATTTTGTGGTCTATTTCGTCTAGGCAGAAACTATGAGGGTTTATTTCTCCCCTCTCATATGATAGAGCCTCTAAATCGGCCAAATATCTTTTTACCCTTGAAAATTCATCTTCAAGTCTTTTAATTCTGTTTTCGAGTTCTAGAATCTTATTTGGGCGAGGGGTTTTCTGCAACTTTTCCATTATTGCTTCTCTTATGAATCTGCTTCTTTCACCCTCGGGGACTCTTAATATAAATTCCTTATAGACTTCTTCGGGAATTTTTACCGATATTGAAATTAGCTTTCCCATATGGCATCCTCAATGAGATTGACTAAATTAACTATTATATTCATGATTTAAAATGTGGTGATAGATAATCTTTTAAAGCTGGATATTAAACTCTGAATCGGAAATTTGGAGGTTTGTTGTTGAGGACAACAATTACAATTATTAAATGTGATGTTGGCTCGCTTGCTGGCCATCATGTAGTGCCAAAGCCCATACTAGAAATTGGAGAGAGAAGACTTAAGGAAGCTAAGGAAACAGGCCTAATAAACAGTTATTTCGTATTTAACGCCGGAGATGACCTAGAACTGCTAATGGTTCACGTAAGAGGAGAAAACAACGAGGAAATCCATAAATTTGCATGGGAAACTTTCAAGGAGGCTACGGAAAAGGCTTTAAGCCTAAAGCTTTACGGCGCAGGCCAGGACATGCTTAAGGAAGCTTTCAGCGGGAACATTCGGGGAATGGGCCCAGGCGTTGCGGAGATGGAAATAGAGGAGAGGGCGTCTGAACCAATAGTGGTCTTTGCAGCTGACAAAACCTCTGTTGGAGCATTTAATTTTCCGCTCTTCAAGATATTTGCTGATCCATTCAACACGGCTGGCCTAATAATAGACCCAAACATGGCTGGAGGATTCAAATTTGAGGTAATAGACCTAAAAAGGCATGAGAAAGTAGTTCTTAAGTGTCCAGAGGAAATGTACGAGCTTCTAGCTCTTATAGGCTCCCCTCAAAACTATATAATTTCGCATGTTTGGAGAGCCAGAGACAACCTATTATGCGCTTCTACGAGCACAACTAAGCTTTCGCTCATAGCTGGAAGGTATGTTGGAAAGGATGATCCCGTCATGATTATTAGGGCTCAGCATGGTCTTCCGGCATTAGGTGAGATACTCATGCCGTTTCTCCATAGCTATTTTGTTGAGGGGTGGATGCGTGGAAGCCATTGGGGGCCGCTAATGCCAGTAAGCCTAAAACATAGCAAATGCACGGTCTTTGACGGTCCGCCGAGAATTGTTGGGATAGGATTTCAGGTTTCGAATGGTAAAATAGCAAGCGATGATGATGGGGAGCCGTTAATAACAGACTTATTTGATGATCCAGCCTTTGATTTGGCTCGTCGTGAGGCAGTTGATTATACGGCTGTTATACGTAGGATGGGTGAGTTTGAGCCTGCAAGGCTGGGCGCCGAAGCTATGGAGTATACTACTCTTCCAAAGGTTTTGGAGAAGCTCAGAGACAGATTCGAGCCAATTTAGGGCAGGCTGTTAAGCAAGCCCTCAAGCTCCTCGCATCTTTTCCTTACTGTCTCGTATATTTCTCTTCTTAATTCTTCATCGGCTATGCCCATTTCACGAATAAACTCCATTTTTTTGGCTAGTTCTAAATCGCCAAGTCCGCGGAACCAATTTTCAAAATCCCTTCGTAAAGTGTGAAATTCAACTGAACGAATGTCAACTTTAAGGATTTTTTCACAAAAATCTTTTAGGTCGGTTGCGTATATGTTAAGGTAATTGTTTGGTCCGGCGTGAAAATGGAAGGCTTTTTCTAATGTTGTAGGCGTTAAAAGGCTCATTATTGCTTCCTTTGTTAATTGTTTAAATCCTAACGCCTTTTCTCCAAGCTCAGTTATTTTATAAAGCCCCTTTTCCGGACTTTCTACGAGGCTCATCTTTTTCAGACCTATCAGATGCATCATGGTTGCTGGAAAGTTTAATCCTCTAATCTTGTTCGAAATTTCCTTAGGCTTTAAAGGCCTAGATTCCTTCCATAATAATTCGAGGATTTTTCTTTTAGGAGGATTTAATTGCGTAGAGGACACCTCTAGAAGTTTCTTCTATCATTGTATATTATGTTGATTTACCTTTTCAATTTTTGCGTTTGAAGGGAAAGGCTTGAATAGTAGAGAGTGAATATACTGCTATCCACAGGCGTAAAAATGAACGATTTCATCGAGGAGAGAAACGATACATGAAAATTGCAGTGCTTGTTTATGAGTATCCTCCAAAAATTGTTGGTGGATTGGGAACTTACGCGACTGAAATTACGCGTAAATTTGTGTTATTAGATCATGATGTTACAGTCTTTACCATGAATGATGATGAGGGCAGTCTGCCAACAAGGGAGATTTGGAGAGGAATCGAGATTCACAGGCCAATACACATAGATATTTCAGATTCTCTGCCAGACGTGGTGGCTGAAGACGTAAAGAAGTGGGGCAGAGGCCTACAATTCTTCTCGAAGGTTTTAATGTATAATTATTTGAGCGCTTCAAAGCTCATAAACGAGCTTGTGAGAAAGGATGAATTCAAATTCGACATAGTTGTAGCCCATGATTGGCTTTCAATAATTGCTGGAATAGCCATCAAAAGGGAACTTAACCTTCCCCTCGTTTTCCATGTTCACTCAACAGAGAAAGGTAGAACGCTTGGCAACGGCTCCGAAGTCATAAGCAACCTTGAGCTTAGAGGCGGAAAAACAGCCGACATGGTCATAACTGTATCAAATGCAATGAA
This sequence comes from uncultured Candidatus Bathyarchaeia archaeon, assembly GCA_964403145.1. Lineage (GTDB taxonomy): Archaea > Thermoproteota > Bathyarchaeia > Bathyarchaeales > WUQV01 > CAYXFE01. Next base: position 15,032 of record CAYOFB010000004.1, on the reverse strand, counting down.
GGAAGAGCTTAGAAAGCTTGGATTCCCAGAAGAGAAGATTCGCGTATGCTACAATGGAGTCGACCCGGAAAAGTATAGCCCGGAGAGAATCAGCAAAGAGGATATTGCAAGGGTAAGACAGAGATACGGCCTGAAAGAAGATGATTTGATGATATTCTTTATTGGAAGGCTTGTCTGGGTTAAAGGAGTTGACAAACTTGTTATGGCCATGCCCCATATTCTAAACGAGGTTCCGAATGCAAAACTTGTCATAGTCGGCGTAGGAGACATGCGAGGATACCTCGAAAAGCTTGTTGAAAACCTAAGAATACAAGAGAACGTTAAGTTCCGCTTCGAATTCATACCTGAAGAAGAAAGAATATTGCATTACGCTGCCTGCGACGTCGCAGTTTTCCCAAGCCTCTACGAACCTTTCGGCATAGTCACGTTAGAGGCTATGAGCATGGAAAAACCCGTCGTTGTCGGCGCAAGGGGAGTAAGCGGAATGAGGGAAATAGTTGTTCCGTCAGGTCCAGAGCAGTGCGGCTTTCACGTTAATCCTTACGATCCAAAAGACATAGCATGGGGAATAGTAAATTCAATTAAGGATCCCGCCGTAAAGGAAAGACTTGGAAAAAACGGCAGAAAGAGGGTTCTTGAAAACTTCACATGGGACATCATAGCCAAAAAGACAATAGAATTATATGAGGAGTTGGTCAGCAAATAAGCTTATTTTGAATCCTTATTAGGAATTCATCAAATTAATAATGAGGTACACTCGTGAAAATTAGAAGAGAGATTGTCACGATGAAAATAGGCATATTGACTGGCGGTGGAGACTGCCCCGGACTAAACGCCATAATTGAGGCTGTAGTTAAGCGGGCAAACGATTATGGATATGACGTTTTAGGCTTTTTAAGGGGTTACGCTGGCCTAATAAACGGTGAATGGAAGCATTTATCGCCTAATGATGTTGATGGAATATCATTGACCGGCGGAACGATTCTCGGCACTTCCCGCGTTAACCCGTTTAAGCGAGAAGGTGGACCGCAAAAAGTTATGGAAAACATAAAGAAGTGCGGCATTGAGGCTATGATAATTATTGGCGGAGATGATACGCTTGGAGCAGCATATAGACTTCACGAAATGGGTTTACCAGTAGTAGGGGTGCCAAAAACAATAGATAATGATGTTTCAGAAACAGATTATTCCGTGGGCTTTCTGACAGCCATTGAAACAATATCTAACTCTATAGAAAAGCTTCATACAACTGCGAAATCTCATGAAAGAGTTATAGTTGTCGAAATCATGGGAAGATACGCTGGATGGCTTACACTTTTCGGCGGACTAGCAGGCGGAGCCCACATAATTCTCGTTCCAGAAAAGCCGTTCAAAATTGAGGAAGTCTGCGAAGTAATTCTTGAAAGAGAGAAGAAAGGGAAGAGATACACTATTGTAGCTGTTGCAGAAGGAGCAAAACCGGAAAGCGTTGAAGATTTCATAACCGTAAGTAAGGAGCGAGACGAATTCGGACATGTCAGACTTGGAGGAATAGCAAAACTTCTCGAAAAGGAAATAGCTGAAAGAACAGGAAAAGAAACGCGTTCAGTTGTCCTCGGCCATATACAGAGAGGCGGCGCACCATGCGCATTCGATAAGATTTTTGGAATAAGACTTGGATTCCACGCGGTTGACCTCGTTAAAGAGGGAAAGTTTGGGTACATGGTTTGCCTTAAGGGAACAAAGATAGTTGCTGTAAAAATGGAAAGTGCCCTAAAGCAGAAAAAACTCGACGAAGAAATGATGCAACTTATAAATTTCTTTAACAAAACATAACTGGAGATCATGTGTAATGGAAAAGCCAGAATATAGAAAATTTTTCGAGACGCCTAGACCGCCTTTGCCGGGAAACATCCTTTTTAGGGCTCTTCAACCGCCAAGAGAGATAATTTTGGCAGCGAACCCTAGGGCTACAAAAGAAGTCATTGTTGGAATACTTGAAGCAGCCAGAGATTGCGGCGAAATTGTAATTTTAGAACTAGCCCTTTCGGAAATGAGCTTAACACGAGGCTACACTGGATTAACTCCTTCCATGTTTGCTGAAAGGGTTAGGGAAGCCGCAGAAGAGGCTGGTTGGTTCGGCTATGTATTGCATGCAGATCACCTAACCGTAAAGAAAGGAACTGCCGAGGAGATAGAAAACGTTAAGAGAGAAATTAAGGCTAGAGCTGAGGCTGGATTTACAAGCTATGCAGTGGACGCTTCCTTTTTATTCGACAGAACAGCCAAAACTGTTCCTGAACAACTAAAAAGAATAATCGATGTTGGAATAGACCTTTTCCGATATATCGATGAAGTTATGGCTGGAAAAGATTATGGAAGAGAAGGCGAAGTAGGCGAGATAGGCATAGCCGAATTCACCACGGTTGAAGAGGCAATATACTATGTTGACAAAATGCATGAGAATGGAATAGAGCTTGACTGCCTCGCCATAGCAAACGGTTCAAAGCATGGCGTAACCGTAGACGCTGAAGGAAACATAGTTCCGCAACTAACCATAAATCTGAAGAGAACAGTTGAAATCGCAGATGCCCTAAGGGCAAGAGGCTACAGAACCGGAATAGCTCAGCACGGCATAACTGGAACTCCTCTTCCGTTAATAGCTACAAAATTTCCAAAAGGAAAGATAATTAAGGGAAATGTTGGAACTTTCTGGATGCTTCTAGTTTGGGATATTCTCCAAGTATTTGAGCCTGAACTCTACGAGAGAATCTATAAATGGACCATAGAAAATTATGGTAAGGAAGGAAAGCCGGAAGTGGAAATTTTCACAAAAAACAGCAAATATGCAATAAAACAATTCTTTTATGACTTGGAAAAACTAAATGATGACACTAAGATGGCGATTAGAGCAAAAGCCTATGCTGAAGCCTTAACGTTCTTTAAGGCTTTCGGGATGAGACAAACCGCGAAAAGAGTCTATGACTACGTAGTCAAGAATAACATAAAATATTAGAATAACCAGCTATAAGGAATCCTACATGGCTGCAAATGAGCTTAGAAAGGACTATCTGCTCGACAGATGGGTTGTAATAGCCACGGAAAGAAAAAGGAGACCGACAGATTTCATTCAGAAAACATTAGCTGAAGCAATGCCGAAAAAATGCCCCTTTTGTCCAGGAAATGAGTATATGACGCCGCCAGCAACGCTTGTCTATCTGATGGAAAATGGGAAGATAGTGAAGGAGAAAGATACTGACAGCTATAGACATAAAAATTGGATAGTCAGATGCTTTCCAAACCTTTATCCGGCATTTACTCCGCCAAAAAATGGGGAAAAGTTTGAAATTAAAGAGCGGAAATTGGCCAAGGCTTTTGGGCATCATGAAGTCTTGGTGGAATCTCCAATTCATGATGAGCATCCGGGAAAAGCAAGAGTTTCGCAGCTTCTACACGTGGTAAATGCCATTTTAGACCGTCTAAAATTCTTTCAGGAAAGACCCTATGTAAAGTATGTTTCGATTTTCCGAAATCACAGACGCGAAGCCGGAGCCTCGCTTTCTCATGCCCACTCGCAGATAATAGCTACTCCTATAGTTCCGAAAATTGTGGAGTTAGAAATTGAAGCCAGCAGAAAAGCTTGGGAAAACACCTCAGAATGCATCTTTTGTAGAATAATCAGAGAAGAAAGGGAAAGTTCAAGATTCATATGGGAGAATGATCATTTTGTCGCTTTTGCTCCTTGGGCAAGCATTAATCCATTCGAATTCTGGATATTTCCGAAAAAACATGAACATTCGCCGTTAGATAGTAGCTTGGAGGAGAGACGTAGCTTCGCTGAGATATTAAGGCTTTGTCTTGGCGGTTTGGATGAACTACTACATGATCCTCCGTATAATTTGGGTTTCCATATAGCGCCTGTTGGAAATTTTGAATTTTATCATTGGCATGTTGAGGTTTATCCTAGATTAGCCATTTGGGCGGGGTTTGAGAAAAGTACAGGGATGTACATTAATGTTATTCCGCCTGAGGATGCGGCTAGAAGCCTCAGGGAGAGAATTGAGCTAAAATAAAGTGGAGTTTAGCTGTATAGGCTTAGAACCTTTCTTATTCCGCTGTGGGTCAAGTGATATTTGTCCGTTTCGTTCATCTTGGTTGCCTCCACATAGCCCATTTCTATTAGGCGTCTGAGATGAACTCTAATGACTGAAACTTCCATAGAAGTCCATTTTGCAATTTCCTCTATGCTAAGTGAATGTTCGGATGCAGTTGCGCCTATGTTGTGTAGCATGCATAGAAATCTAAACTCTTCGGGAAGGGAAGACTCTGAACTTGAACTTGAAGAACCCATATTTTCTACTCTCCTAAAACAGATTTATAAATTTCAACTGTTCGTTTGGCTATTGCCTCCCAACTAAACATCTGCTTTACCTTTTCACGCGCATTTTTAATAAGCCATTCTGCATGGCCTGGATTGGAAAGCACGTGGTCTACACCCCAAGCTAGCGATTCGGGATTTCTGGGATAAACGAAAACTCCGGTTTTATCATGTTCGATTATTTCAGCCAATCCTCCGACTTGACTTGCCACTACGGGAATTTCGGCGGCCATTCCTTCTAGGGCTACTATGCCAAAGGGTTCATAGACGGAGGGAATTACAAGCACATCTGCACTTTTCATTAACGCAACGGCTTCGTGGTCTGGAACAAATCCGGTAAAGATTATTCTCCATTTTTGTCCAGTTGATGCTGCAAGGCTTTCAAGATAGTCGCGGAGCCATCCTTCACCTACAATTAGGAATTTTGCGTCTGGGTAGCGTGCAGCAATCATTGGAACTGCCTGAATTAGATATTCAACTCCCTTTTGTGGAACAAGTCTTCCAATATAGAGAATTAGCTTCTCATTCGGCCCTATTCCGTAGCGGCCTCTAACAGCTATTTTGTCCACTGGAATATTGAATTTTTCAATGTCTATTCCGTTTGGAATTAATTCGACTTTTTCCCATGGTAGATGAAAATGGCCGCAGACTTCATGCTTCATAGAATTGCTTGTAACAATTACTTTTGAAGCTTCATAAGTCGTCCACCACTCCCAACTATCTATCATAAACGAGTCTGGAGTATGAAGCCCAGACCGGCCGTGCTCCGTGCTGTGGATGGTTGCAATCATGGGCTTTTTTAGGAAATACTTTACTGCTATTCCTGAAGGTGCAACGAGCCAGTCGTGAACGTGAATTAAATCATAATTTTCTTCCTTGGCTATATTCGCGATTTTTTTCTCTAGGAAATGGTTAAAGAGCATAACCCATGTTAGAAAGTTTGGATGTCCAATTTCAGGCCTTACTCGATATATTTTGATTCCTTCCATTTCTTCGTATTCCGGCGCTCCTGGAAAATCTAGGGTTATTATGTGGGTTTCCACTTCAAGCTTTGCCAAAGCCTTCGCTAATCCTTCGCAGTGCCTCGCAATTCCGCCGACAATTCTCGGCGGATACTCCCAGGTCAGCATGCAAACCTTCATTTGGCTATTCTCCCCGGATTTTTGCCGCTGTTTTCAGCTCATCTATTCTAGCTTTAACCAATGAAACAATTTTTTCACGTAGAGTTTTACCTTTAAACTTTTGGCTGGAAAGCTGTCTAAACTCTTCCGCAAGTTTCTCGTCGCCGACAACTTGGCTTAGCCATCGTTCAAAATCTCCGCGTTCAAGATGAAACTTTATCGATTTTAAGCGAACTTTCTGCAAAGCTTGACAAAACTCTTCCAGGCTATGCACCGTAATACCTGACGGTCTGGCGAATTCATAGAAGAATGTGAAGCCTTTTCCAGCTGGAATTCTTCTTAAGAGCCATCTTGCAGCCAGCTCCGGCCTTTTCAGCTCCTGCAGTATTCTAGCCTCAAAATCTGAAAGTATCCTTGAAAAAACCACAAAGGCCTCTATTGGACTGTTGTATGGGTTAAAGTAGCTGTGAACATCACCCGGTCCAGCCCCTTTCATACTCATATAATATAGGTGGTCGCTTTGCTGAAATAGTCTCCAAAGCCTAATGTATTCTGGGTCGCCCAATCCCTTTACCAAAGGCTCTAAATGCTTCAACATTTCATAGCATGAGTTTTGCATTGGATTTCCAATCCATGCGCTTGTATCCCTTTCTAAATCAGCCCAGGAAATAGTATTATACTCAAAGACATCTATTTCTCCGGCCGGAAAATGTTTTTCGACAGCCTCTGATGGCGTACACCAGTTTAAATGTCTCCATTTAAGAACTTCTTGCGGTAAATACCTTAAGAACTCATGTATGCCCGACTCTGGCCAGTGATGTTCCCCAAAGGTTTCATAATCCATAAAAATGACTATCACTTGCCCCGGTGTGTTAGCAAGCCAGCTTGCATATTTGTCTGCGAAAAGCGGCCATTGATCCCACCAGCGTGAGGAGAATCTGAAGCCTATATCGTCTGAAAGCCTATAATTTCTTAAAAGAACTTTGAGATTGCAGTTTTTCGCTTTGTAAACGTAGTTTGGACTTCTCCATCCTAAAATTCGTTCTACTCCTTCAGTAACTATTGCCTTATAGCCTAGACTCTCAACGGTTTTCGCTATTGCGTTATTGTAGAGGCATTCAGTATTCTCGAAAACTTTTGGTTCTTGCCCAAACATTTCCTGCATTAATTTTCTATGCATCAATACTTGCTCAACGAATTCTGAATGGTCGATTCCATAGAGACTTGCAAGTGAGTGATAATATGGCTCATCTAAGAATTCTACGCAACCAGTTTCCGCCAGCCGCTTAAATGACTCGATGAGTTCTGGAAGCCAACGTTGACATTGCTCAATAAACACGCCTGAAATCCCAAATGCAACCTTAAACTTTCTCTCTTCATCCTTAAAGCGGTTAATCTGTTCCAGTAAAATATTGTTTGATGGAAAATAGCATTTTCTCGCCGCTCTTTCAAGCACATGTCTATTTAACTTATCGTCGAAATAGAGCTGGAAGAGTTCTTCTTTAGTTATTTTTGGTCTGCCGAGAAGATCGGCATAGAAGTTTCTGTTCAGCCTTAGAGGCTGGTGAACTTCAAAGATTAGGCATATGTCGGTCATCAGTTATGCATCCAAGCTAGATTAACATTCATGGGCTTATCCCTCTCTTTAACTTAAGATTTGCCCTTCGAATGGAGGACGCCTATAAAGCACATCCTCAACGTAGGCGCGGAGCGGTTCGGCTATGCTCCACGCTTGAGAAATACAGCCTCTAGGCGTATGAGGTGGATCTCCATCAAAAATTTCACTTATAGTTCCAAGTCCAGCTTCAAAAACATGCTTTGTGAAAAGTTTCTTAAGGAAATTTTCGTAGACGTAAGTTCTCCATTCTTCGCTGTAGTCTTTAACTTTTAGGAAGGCCGTTATGAATGGGCCTAAAAGCCAAGGCCAAACCGTTCCATTATGATAGGCAAGGTTTCGCTCATTCCAGCCGCCAACATACCGCCCGCAATAGCGCGGATCATCATCTGAAAGAGACTTCAAGCCGTAAGGCGTCACAAGCTTTTTCCACACAATATCAACAATATGCATGCTTTTCTCTTTATCCAGCATTGAAAAATCTAGAGCAACAGCAATTATTTGGTTAGGCCTTAAAGAAGTGTCAGCGGTTCCGTCATCATGTATAACGTCGTATAAGCAATTAATCTTAGAATTCCAGAACTTTTCTAGAAAACTCCCCTTAGCCTTTTCAGCCATTTCTCTATAAACTTTTGCTTTCTCTTCTCCCTCAAAACGTTTGGCTAGCAGCTCCATCGTTTTTAGCGCATTATACCATAAGGCCTGAATCTCAACAGCCTTTCCGCTCCGCGGAGTCACAGCCTTCCTATCGACAACGGCATCCATCCATGTTAGCTGTGGGCCATGAGCAAGCAATCCGTCCTCTTCCACGACAATACCATAATCTGTTCCTTTAACGTGCCAATCGATAATTTCCTTCATTCTCTCCCAAAGATTTGATTTTACAAATTCAAAGTCTCCAGTATATTTTAAGAATTGGAGAACGGCGTTAAAGTACCATAATGTTGCATCTACTGTATTGTAGACTGGATTTTCACCGCTCATATCTGGAAAGCGATTTGGAATAATGCCCTTTCTGCAGTAATGCATGAATGTTAGGAGAATCTGCCTAGCCTCATCAAATCTTCCAGTCACCAAGGTTAGGCCTGGAAGGCTTATCAGCGAGTCGCGTCCCCAATCCTCAAACCAGTGGTAGCCGGCAATAACCGAGCTTGTTCCACAGCTCTTTCTAAAAACTATGAAAGAATCAGCAGCCAAAATAAGCCAATTTAGCCGATTCTCAGCATTTAGTCCTTCATATGTCTGATAAAAAGAATCCAGCAATTGTTTACGCCTACTAATTTCTCGCTTTAGAAGCTTCTCAGCGTTTTCAACTCCCCTATTTAATTCTATAAAATCCTCCTTTACCTCATTTTCATGGTTAGAACCTACTATAACTATGCTGAATTTTTTCCGCGTGTTGGCGGCTATTTCAAATTGAAGCTTTCCAGGCTGATAGTAGTCGTCTAGAGCTTTCTCTTTCCTTAACGCGTCGGTTCTATAGAGGATTTCGTCTATCCACTTTTCTAAAGCCTTATATTCCCCTTCCTTCGTGCCTATTGCCAAAAATATTTTCGGCTTTTCATTTTTTAAGAAAACACCGTTTGAAAACGGCGTTTGAACATAGCTCCAGCTTAATTTTTCCCTTTCAGTTATACTATGAAAGTGCCTAAGGTTTAGGCGAGGAAAAACATTGAATCTTATAGACTTTAAGTGGGGATTAAACACTTCATAAATTGTTATTAGGGCGTTTTTTCCATGCAACATAAATAGTCTCTTGTAAACCTCTATTCCTTCTACATTATATCGAAAACAGGGGAAAGGGCTTAATCTGAATTCTTGTAGGTAATCTATTCCGTTTGGGAAAATTCCCTGCTGAAATTCGTTTGAATGGATAGGCAATGTTTTATCTTCGAAAATTATTTCTTCGTCAAGCTTTTCCAGCAGAACATGCCTTCTGGTTGGAGGATTGAAGGCTGCAACTAAAAGCCCGTGATGCTTTCGCGTGTTTATGCCCAAAACTGTTGATGATGAGTATCCGCCTAATCCATTTGTCAGAACCCATTCTTTACGTATAGAAGTTTCAAAATTTCTGATATCATCTAACCCTAAATGAATACTGGGCAATTCGCGGTTCATCTCTAAATCTGACCTCTTGGAAGCACTATGGCAACGTTCTTGTTTCTTTCAACACCGAAATATCTGGCAACGGGATTGCATTTTGTTCTGAAAAGAAGCCCATGCGGAACGCTTAATTCAAGCTCTGTAAGAGTTTCGGCGTAACCCATCCCTTTTGCAATTACAAAGTCAGCTTTATTGTAAATTTCCAGAAACTCACTTGAACACTCATTGGGTTGTAGACCCACAGCGTCCGTTCCAGTCGTCACAACTGAATCAGCTATTTTATCCATTCCTACAAGACGAGCGTCAGCTAAAGTTGCGTCATTTAGAACGGGGCCTCCCTTGACTGCAACAATCACTCTGCAGCCAAGATTTTTTAGTTCCTTAACAAGAAGCGTGTCAAAAACTATTTCTCCTGCATTGTCGGTTAAATACATGACTTCTTTAGCTTCTCTGGCCAAATCATATATTTTTTCTATCTCGTCTATGACGAGTTCTCTTTCCGCATTTGTGACCAATTCCTTTAGAATTGGATAGTCAAATTCGTGTCCAGGAATATCGAATTCCATTATGTTGCCCACTATGGCGCAGAGACAGGCTTTTCTAAATCTTTCCTTTTGGTTTAAAGAGCTATTCACTATTGATTCTGCTATTGGAAGAAATTCAAGTGCTTTTTTGTTGCTTAGGCTTTTTCTTTCAGCGTATGGATCTGGATTTCCAGTTATATTCTTTATTATTCTATCTCTTTGGGTTCCAATCCAGGCGGGGGTGGCTTTCGCATCGAAGTTTTCTGATAGAAATTTGAATAGCTCCTTTAAAGCCTTAAACTGTAATTTTTTATCCTTTGTTGCTGCGGCTATTTGTTGGTATCCTCTGTGGATTATACATATTGCGCATTCCGGTTCTATCTTCATGATTCCTCACTAGGATTTTGTTATAGCTTCTGCAAATTCTAGAAGCACCTTATATGGATTTTTCGCTTTTACAACCCCGCTTGCAACTAGCACCCCTTCTGTTCCAAGCCTCAAAGCAGCCGCAACATCTTCGCCACGAACTATTCCAGCTCCGCATAAAACAACAATTTTCGGATTCACGCCCTTAACAGCCTCAACTGTTTTTGTGACCACCTCCGGCTTAGCCTTTGAAACCGCTATTCCAGTAGCTATTAGCTCAGGAGGCTCTACGGCTATCATGTCGGGGTTAAAGCTTGCTATTCTTCTGGCTAATCGATGGCTTCCAATACAAACAAGCGAGGTTAGGTCGCATTCATGAGCCCTTTCAACAGCCAATTCTATTTCAGAGAGTTTAAGTTGCTTTTCAGAATGATTTATTATGGTGCCGACTGCTCCGGCTTCACGTATGGCTTCTGGAAGAATGAATCCTGTGCATCTGCCGGGTTTTATTGGATCAATATGCTGGGCGAAAACTGGAATTGAAACTTCTTCAGCTATCATTCTTATGTCAACAAATTGGGGAGCCACTCCTATGCATACTTCAGTTTCTAAACTAGCTTTCTCGGCTGTTTTAGCTAGTTCTAAAGCCTTTCTCCCTGTAGCTTCAATGTAGGTTTTGAAGTTTACAAGGATAAATGGGAGACGAATTTTGGCCAATTACTTTTGCACCATATCTGAGTTAGCCTATTGAATTTAAAACAGTTGTTGCTATGGCTATTTCTTGCTTGAGAAAGGGCTTGGCAAAAGCTCGGATATATGCATAACCTTTATGCTTTCCTGTATTATTTCACGGTTTTTTGCCTTAGCAGTCAATATTAGGGCTTTTCCATCCGAGAAGTCGTATATGTATTGTCTACATGCACCGCAGGGCATGGCGTTCAAAACATTATCATCTTCGATTACTAGGGCAACCTTCAATATTCGCCTATTTCCATGTAACACTGCATGGTCTATGGCGCATCTCTCGGCGCAAACTCCTAATCCGGAAATTCTACTTTCAATGTTGCAGCCTTCATAGATTTGGTTGTTTTCGGCAAGAACCGCCGCTCCGACTCTGAAGCCCCAGAGAACGTAGGCTTTCTCCATAGCCTTTAATGCCGCTCTTAAAAGCGTATAATCCTCAGATGAAAGGGAAGTTTCATTCAATCATTGTTCACCTTGAAGACGCGCGGTCAATTGTTATTGCTTTGGAATGATTTTAGTATTTGACAATTTTTGACAAGATTTTAATAAAAGTTGGAATTCGTAAATCATGTGATTTGTTTTCTTTTGATTATTTGTATGGCGTTGATTAGGCCTATTCCTTCGTCGATTACTAAATTAAATTCTTGTTCCAGTTTTTTGATGCAGATTTTCTCTATGATTTTTGCCCCTTCTTCTCCAAATATCGAAGTTAATGCTTTCATAAACGTTTTCGGTCTTCTCGGAATTCTACTTTTATTCAAATTAAAGTTGCTTTCAAGATAATAGTATAGGGCTTCAGCTACGCTTGCCCCCAGCTCTTTTAAGGCTTCGTCAATGCATGTTAAAATTCGTTTTTGTATTGCTAAGTTGGTTCTAGCCTTTTTTCTCCTTTTAATTCGTGAGAGCGGAACCCTCATTTCATTTTTAGAGCTCAAGCCCCGCCCCCCAAAGACATAATCATGTCGTAAATCATACGACAACATATTTAAAATTTCCGTATCAATATTCAATAAGAGAGAACAAAATGGAGCCATAGCAGAAAATCGTTCAAGAATTCCTAGCCCTAAATTCAATCTAAGCTAGTCAGAAATATAATAGTATTCGCCTATCGACTTCTGATGCCTATCCAATCTTGAACCTTCCTTATTCACCCGTGGCCTCTTGGTCACCGGATCCCTTCTGAATGTGACCTGCATTTCCTTCAGGAACATGTTCATTCCATCTCGCAAGTTTGTAGGCTTCTTTGCATAGCCATGATTTCCGGGCTTTCCAGAGAATATCATTAGGCGATCTGCTATGAAGTCCTGCGCAACAATGTCATGTTCAACAACAAAGGCTGCAGCGCCTCTGTTTTCAACTATTCTTCTTATAGTTCTTGTCATCGCAAGTCTCTCTTCTATGTCTAGATAGGCGCTTGGCTCATCAAGCAAGTATAAGTGGGCTTCACGTGAAAGGCATGCGGCGATGGCTACTCGTTGGAGTTCACCGCCACTTAGCTCCTGGAGATTTCGCTCCATTAATGGCTTAAGCTTCAATGGCTGAATTATCTCTGTCCTATACCAGCTTGAAGTAAACTCCTTTTTAGCTATGTCTCGTAAAAGTTCTTCCACAGTCCCCTCATATTCAGCTGAAATATATTGCGGTTTATAGCTAACAACTATCTCCTCTTTTATTGGCTCTTCCCCTTCATCCGGCTTTTCTATTCCGGCCAAAAGTTTGACAAATGTTGTCTTTCCAATTCCGTTTGGCCCTAAAATTCCTATAACTTCGCCCTTCCAGACTTCTCCAGGTTCAACTTCAAGGATGAAGCCTTCATAAGATTTTCTCATTTTATTCCATTCAAGAAGTTTTTCGCTTGACTCCCAGCTTGTCGCTGGAGGCTTAACATGAAATATTATTGGTTCTTCTCTAAAGCGGATGTTTTCGTCGGGTATATAGCCTTGCAAGTAGATGTTTATTCCTTCTCTAACGCCATGCACGTGAGAAACGATTCCGTAGACGCCAGGCGTGCCATAGAAGATGCATATTTGATCTGAGAGATAATCTAGAACAGCTAGGTCATGCTCGGCGACGATAACTGTCTTCCCGTCTTCTACAAGTTTTCTTATGGCTTTCGCCGCCTCAAGCCTTTGTTTAACATCTAGATAGCTTGAAGGCTCATCGAAGAGATAAACGTCGGCTTCTCTGCATATGGTTGCGGCGATGGCTACTCGTTGGAGTTCACCGCCGCTTAAAATGTCAAGTGTTCTATCAAGTATGGATTCAAGTTCAAGCCAGCCAATGACTTCCTTAATTTTCCCCCTCTCATCAACTCTTTCTAATATTTCACCAACTTTTCCGGAAACGACCTTTGGGATCTTATCGACATATTGCGGTTTATGAACAACCTTCAGCTTTTTTTCGCCAATTTTCCTGAAGTAGTCTTGAAGGGTTGAACCTCTAAAGTAGGTTATTATTTCCGGCCAGTCGGGCGGGTCTTCGTAATTTCCAAGATTAGGCTTTATTTCTCCTGAGAGAATTTTTAGAGCCGTTGTTTTTCCGATTCCGTTTTGGCCTATTAATCCTAAAACTACGCCGGGAGATGGAACGGGAAGTCTGAAAAGCTTGAATGTGTTTGGTCCAAACCTATGTGTGCATTCCTCTTCAAGCTCATCTGGAAGATTCACTATGTGTAACGCTTCAAATGGGCATTTTTTAACGCATATTCCGCATCCTACACATAGAGACTCTACAATGACGGGATAACCGTCCTCTCCGAATTTTATTGCCTCAACCTTGCTTCTTATCATTGGACAAAAGCGATAGCATAGCCTACCGCAACGTTTAGGCTTGCACTTGTCTCTGTCGAGGACAGCTACTCTAGTCATTTCTATTCAACTGCAAACTGAACGGTTACTTTTAAATTCTTTCAATTGCACAAGGTGCAAATTGCCTTAAGTAGGAAGGCATCAATTAAATTAACGAATCAAGAGGGAAAGAAAATGGAAAGTTCATCGGAAATGATTAAGTTTTCCAGGAAAAACCTAGAAGATTATTTAAGTTCAGTTTTCGGAGCAAAAGCCTATCTGGTAAATATTAGGGAGCTTGGTGCGGAAAAATCTGAAAGGGAATTAAAGGGATTCGGTTACGGAAAGCCCTACCTTATTGAGTTTAAAGTGGATGGCGAAGTTAAAAGAGTCGTTTTGGGAACGGTTAAACCAAGCAGTTTTGGACATGAACATTTTTCTGACAGAGCCAAAATACTGCTTTGGCAACACTCAGCCTTCAATAAGCTTCCAAAACACGTTAAATCGATAGATGTTGGAGCATTCACCGAAGATGGAAGATTAAAATCACTTGGAGATTGCAAAGAATTCTTCATAATAACTGAAATGGTCGAGGGAAAACTCTATCACGTCGACCTAGACGAAATAATGAAGAATAGGGAAATCTCCAAGCTTGATTTAGAAAGATGCAAGGCATTGGCGAATTATCTGGTTGAAATACATTCTGTAAAAAGGAATGAGCCCACATTATACATTCGTAGGATAAGGGAACTCATAGGCCACGGAGAATGCATAATGGGCCTAATCGACAATTATCCGCCCAACCTTGAATATGCAAATGAAGAATTTCTGCGCACTATAGAAAAAAGGTGCGTAGAATGGAGATGGAAACTGAAAAAGAAAACTTACAGGCTCTCGCAGGTTCACGGCGACTTCCATCCATGGAACGTAATATTTCATAAAGGAACCGACTTTACAGTTTTGGACAGAAGCCGCGGCGAGTGGGGAGAACCCGCCGACGATGTAACTTCAATGACAATAAACTACATCTTCTACTCTCTACAGACTTACGGCAGACTAGAAGGCCCATTTAAATCTCTTTTCGAGCATTTTTGGAACCATTACATAAGCAAGTCGCAGGATGAGGAAATTCTAAGCGTAGTACAGCCATTCTATGCATGGAGAGCCCTGGTTGTAGCGTCACCAATATGGTATCCAAACCTAGACACAGATGTTAGAATTAGACTTTTCAATTTCATAAAAAATGTGCTTTCAACTGAAAAATTTGATATTGACGATGTAAACTCATATTTGAAGGATTAGGCGAGGCACAAGATTTGAGTCCCAGAAAAGGATGGTGCATCTGGCTAACGGGGCTTCCGGGAAGCGGAAAAACAACAATAGCAAAAAATCTAAAAAATATTCTAAGAAGGCATG
>CAYOFB010000003.1:0-22183 GCA_964403145.1 uncultured Candidatus Bathyarchaeia archaeon | reverse complement strand
TCTCCGAAAACATAGTTCCAGAATTTAATACGACTTTCCTAAGCCTTTCAATCATACTCTTAGCTTCGCTGATAATGGCCATACAAAAAAGACGGCATCAATAACCTAGAATCTCCCATCTTTTTAACATTTTACCTAAATAACTTATCTAAAATCTATATTCTGAAATCATAAGTTTTAATGCCTAATCCTGCGCTTACCTAGTTTTCGCGAGGCGGGAAAGATTGAGCGAAACCATACTTCAAGCTTGCAAAGAACTTATAGACGACGCAAAACTCGGCTGCGCCGACCTAGTTTTCAAGGAAATCTGCCTAGAAATCCTTTACCGGGCAAAGCATGTTTTAGATGAGAAACATTTCAACGAGCTTGTCAATTATACTTCAGAAAGAATTAAAGAGAAAAGTTATGTCGAAATAAACGAGAAAATTAAGTAATTAGCTGTTTAAGGCAAAGTTTCGGCGGTTTCTCCCGCCTCGCACTCCAGCCCCTACCCCCAATTATTCCAGCATAACTATTGCATAAATCTCTTCACAGTTTCATAGAGAACACTTGCGCCGAAAACCAGATTATCAATCGAAATTCGTTCATCTATTCCGTGAGCCATCTTCAGGAATTCGCTTAACGGCATATCACTTTTCATAGGAGCGAAACCATAACAAACGCAGCCCAATCTACGAAGAAACCTTGAATCTGTCCCTCCAGTCATCATGAAGGGAACAACATCCGCGTTCGGCTCAAAACTCCTAATAACCTCTCTTAAAACCTCATAGAGAGGCGTTTCAATAGGCGACTCTGAAGGTTCATCTGCCTGAATGAATTCAAACTCAAGCTTTTCAAGGTCTACTCCTTCGTTTGAGAGCACATTCTTCACTTCTTCAAGAAGAGAATCTTTAGTTTCTCCCGGCAAAATTCTACAATCAAATACTGCTTCGCACTCTGAAGGAATAATATTCTCCTTAACTCCACCCCTAATTATTGTCGGTGCAATGGTATTTCTAAGCATGGCCCTCAGAAATTCCGCTGTCGCAGGTTCATCCTTCGCTATTCTATCAAGCACGCTATCCGCCAACTTTGGATTTATAAGTAACTTCGAGAAAGCCCGCCACATAATTCCGCGTTCCCTCGCTAGACCCTCAATCATCTGCTTTACAGCCGGAACCACTCTAACTCTAGAGCGATAGCTACCTAAAATCTCAGCAACCTTCGCCATTCTCAAAACGGCGTTGTCAGCTGCGCCTGGAATTGAACCATGACCTGGCCGCCCCTTCGCTTTTATCTTTAGCCATATAACTCCCTTCTCCGCTGTTTGCACAGTGAAAATTTGTTTACCGTCTACTGGAATAGAGAAGCCTCCGCCCTCATTTATCACGTAGTCAGCCCTTATTTTCTCGGGATAATTCTTAACAAGCCATCCTACACCATATTTTCCGCCCTTCTCCTCATCAGCCGTAGCCGCAAAAATCACGTCTCCTTTCGGAATGAATCCCTCTTTTTTAAGAAGCTTCATGACCACGGCTTCGATTGCAACGAGCGATTTACAGTCTAGACTTCCCCTCCCCCAAACAAATCCATCCTTGACAAGTCCTGAGAATGGGGGAACTGACCATTCCCTAGGGTTCGCCGGGACAACATCCAAGTGGGAGAGCAAAAGCAAACTTGAACCATTCCCCTTCCCCCTAATCCTTGTTATTACGCTTCCTCTTCCCGGGGCTGACTCAACTACTTCACACTTTAACCCTTCATCTTCCAGATACTTCGCCAGAAACTTTGCGGCTGAAGTCTCATTCCCGGAGGATTCGTAGTATCAATTTTTATTAGTTCGCTTAAAAGCTGAGTAATTTCGTCCCAAATATCCTCCAATAGACTAGTTTTCAACTACATTTCTCCTCCTGACTATAGAATTTTGGCATAGATCTGATTTAAGTCTTCGAGATTCAGCATGTTAAATGTAAAGCCGCAGCAACATTCTTTCCGGAATCTTTCAACCTGTTAAATGTTTTACATGCATCGGCAGTTTTTTGAACTATAACCTCTATCCCCTTTTCCGCCAAAAAACGTTTGACATCTTCCGGAACTTTCATCAAGCCAAAGTATCCAGTGCCTACTACAAGCACTTCAACGTCTCTGCTGGTAACCTCTTCCAAATCTTCAATATGCAACCGATGGCCTTCCCTTCGCCACCAATTAGCCTTCACATAATCTCCAATAATTATCACATCAGACGAGTAGGACTTTCCGTTGATAACTATTCTACCAAATCTATAAGATTCAATCATATCAATTCAATAGTTGTTAAATGCAAAAGAATAAGATTAAACTTTAGGGAGATATTACGCCAGGAACCTTTGGGAAGGGCACTGCATCCCATATATTCTCTAAGCCGCATATCCACCTTGTTAGTCTCTCTACACCTATTCCAAATCCAGCTGAAGGGGGAATTCCGTCCTTAAGCATCTCAACATACCACTCATAATCGCTTATTTTTTCACCTTTCATTCGCATACGCCGCAAAACACCCTCATAAGTGTATTCCCTTTCACCGCCCGAAATGGCTTCTCCATAGCCTTCCGGATAAAGCATATCAAAATCTCTGAGAACCCCCGGCCTTTCCGGGTCTTCGCGGTCATAGAATCCTCTCGCCGTTAGCGGATAGTCAATTATAAAGAATGGCTCATCAAACATTTTCGAAAGGGCCTTTTCAGCATCCCAAGGAATCTCTTCACCATATTTCACGTCGAATCCCTCTTCTCGAAGTATTTCTAGAGCTTCCTGATAACTTAGCTTCTTGAACGGCGGCTTTGGAACCTTCAATTCTCGGCTAAGAAACTGAAGTTCTCCTTTGCATTCCTTCTTCACTCGCTGACAAACATATGCTAGTAAACGCTCGGCAACGCTCATCACATCCACATAGCTCGCATAGGCCTGCTCAACATCCACCTGTCTAAATTCGGCCAGATGCCTCCTAGTTGTGATAGATTCCCTAGGTTCTAAACGTATGTTTGGGGATAAAGCGAAAATCTTCCCTAGACTTGCAACAGCCATCTGTTTATAAAGTATCATGCTACTCATAACCTTAAATCGAACACCATAATAGTCAATAGAAACTTGTTTTGCGCCTCTAATTCCAGGATCGGTAACCGGCCCTATTATAGGCGCCAATATTTCTATAAATCCCTCACCGCGAAGAAAGTCACGCAGCGCCGAAAGTATTTCGTCTTGAACAAGGAAAACACACTTAAATTGCGGCTCACGAATCACTTTGTAGCGTTTAGTCAAGCTCCATAAATGCCCTCTCTTGATTTTCGCAGACACCCTTCATAGTTTCACCATAATTCAGAAATTCAGCAGCAATTATAAATATTTTTCAAAAATTTTAGTAAAAAATTCCATAGACGAAAAAGTTAAAAGGACAACCGCTGAAATTCTTTCATATGCGTGAGGAAATAGATAAGAAGGATATTCAAATACTTAGAATAATTCAAAGAAACAGCAAAATTACCACACGGGAAATAGCAAAGCAACTCAACCTTCCAGTAACTACTGTTTTTACGAGAATAAAAAAGCTGGAGCAAAAAGGAATAATCAAAGAGTATAGAGCAATACTAGACGCGAAAAAACTTGGAAAAAGCACAACAGCATTCATACTCGCATCATTCACTTACAGAACCCCAAACAAAGAGCTGCTTTCTCAAAGAAAGCTAGCAGAAGAAATAGCGAAGTTTCCGGAAGTACAGGAAGTACACATAATAACGGGAGACTGGGACCTCCTAATCAAAGTAAAGGCTGAAGATGTAGAAGCCATAGGAAAATTTGTAATAGACAAGCTAAGACTAGTGAAAGGAATAGAGAAAACCCTCACGTGCGTAGTCTTTGAAACAGAAAAAGAGACAACGGAAATACCACTATAGAATCTTCTAGAAAAATTCTCCATCGGATTATATAAACAAGAAAAACGCATATCAGTATATGAAAACACAGAGAAATTACAAGTGGCTGTTCATAGGACAAATACCAATCCTTTTAGAATCGCAGAGACTAGCAAAACAGCTAAAAATAAAATTCTGGCTAAATTCGGAGGAAATCCTAAAGCAATTAAAACTCAAAGTCGCAGCAAAGAAATGTGAAAGAAAGTTTAGAATAGATTATATTGCTTAACATTTTAATTCTACTGAAACAATTATTCTAGCTGGCAATTAACAGTCTTAGGAAGAATCAAATATGGAGATAAAGGAAGAAAAAGCTCTAAGCAAAAAGGCCATACTTGCATTCTTATTATCTTCCTGTCTTATAGCAGCATTTTTCGCTTATCTATACATTGACCTAAACCAAAAGCTAGAAGCCCTTTCAGCTACAAGCGGAATATTCGCTTCAACTCCTCAATCACCAAGTGAAATCTATAATGAAGTAAAAGACTCCATTGTTTTAGTAGAAAAGAGGGAGAATACTTCTGAAGGTGTTGTTATAGTAGACATATGTTCGGGATTCATCTATGATAGGAGGCATATATTGACAGTCTATAATTTAATAGCCAACGCTAGCGAAGTAAGGGTAGTATTTGACAACAAAACCAAGGTAAAAGTAGAAATTGAAGGATTCGACGAATATAGCAACTTAGCTGTTCTAAAAATTGATGAAAATACCTCCATTACGCAACGTCCGCTCCATTTGGGACAATCAGATTGGCTTCATCTGGAAGAAAAAATTCATATTGTCGGAAAGGTCCATGGAACTGAGAATTTACTTCTTTCAGGAGAAGTGAATGGATTGGGCATTTCGTTACATTTTAAGGATAATTTTCCGCTAGTTGATGTAATAAAGTTTAGCGCAGCCGCTTTAAGCTTAGAAACGCTCGGTGCCCCTTTGTTAAATTCAAGAGCAGAAGTCGTTGGAATGATAATTGATTTGGCTGGTAAAAACAGCAGTATTACAACTATGGGTTATGCTTTATCCTCGAAAATGATGAGGAAAATTGCATCCTCTATAATAGAGAATGGAGAGTATAAGCATCTATGGCTCAAAGGCATTTGGGGAACCGATATGACTCAGGAAATAGCTAAGCATATGAACACCAATTTTACGAGAGGATTTCTAGTAACTTATGTGAATTCTAGTGTAGCTGAAAAGTTGAAGGCCGGAAACAAAACAGTAGTTATTGATGGAAAAAACGTTACAATCGGCGGAGACATAATTATTAAGATAGATAGCGCAGAAGTGACTGGAATCTATGATATAGTTGCTTACCTTGAGGAACATAACAAGAAGACAGTGAAGTTGACGGTTGTGCGCAATGGAAAAGTTTTAGAAAAACCAATAAGTTGGCCGGTAGACGCTTTTTCTCCAATAGATTAAGCTTTTCTTCTGTCAATAATTTGAAGCGGGCCCGGCCCTATTCCGATTAGAGTTACGGGAATTTTAATTTCAGCTTCTATTTTTTCTATGAAATTCTTGGCTTCAGCTGGTAGTTCTTCATAATTTTTTGCCTTTCGACATTCTGGAAAAATAATGTCAAGTTTTGTTACTGCTGCTTCTGTTGCAGAGTTTATTATTACGGCTCTTCTTGCGAGTTCGTAGTTGAATGGAGCGGCTCTTCTTTCGCGGCCTGTTCCAGAGATTTCGAGCCATCCACGTTTGACGACTTCTTCTCTTGGTAATTCGTTTGGTAGGGGGCCGCCGCCGACTCGGGTCATGTAGGCCTTAAAGACTACAAGTACATTATCTACTTTTTTGGGGCCTATGCCTATTTCTGAGCATACTGCAGAGGCGCTTGTGTCTCTACCAGTTACATATGGGTAGGTTCCATGATAAAGCGATAGGTATAGGCCTTGGGTTCCTTCGAGTATGACGTTTTTTCCTTTATCTATAGCGTTGTTAACTTCTATGGCTACATCTGTCAGATAGGGCTTTAGCTCCGGAATATCCTTAGCAAGCTTGGCTGTTCTTCTCACTCTCTCTTCTATTGCTGGGCCTACTCCCCATCCTGTCGTGCCTATTACACCTTTTAAGTGGGCGCTTGTTCTATCTTGAATCGAATGTTTTTCCTCAATTATTGAGCATTGAAAATCTATTCCAAGCCTGTTTCCTACATTTGTTTCCTTTATTTCCTTCATTAACTGTGGAACATGAATATTGACGCCTGCGCCTAGGAGCAGTCTGCAATTTTTATTAACAAATCCTGAGGGAATCATGTGAAGTTTTAAGGCTTTTCCTTCATGGATTACTGTGTGAGCGGCGTTTACTGAGCCTGCTCTTGCACAAATGTCAATTTTGTCTTTTAGTGCTAGGTAAGAGACTATTTTTCCTTTTCCTTCGTCTCCCCAGAATCCGCCAACTACAACTGTACAGGGCAATTTTTCACCACGGAAAATCGTGAGGCCTTTCTTCTCTAAAAGATTTTTGTAAAAATTTATGTAAAAATTGATTGATTTTAACATGTATTTGTAAAGATTACCATTCGATATTCTTTTCGGCTATTTCAGACCAACATTTACGGCATATAGGAAGCTTCTTTCCCTTATAAACTATGTAGAGTTCTATATCGTTACAGCTACATTTTCCGTTCCATGGATTTTTGCAATGTTCAACTTGAAGCATGATCTCGCCGCCTCCGTGCGTAAGTGAGTCTGCAATTGGACTTTTAAGTCATTTGTCAATTTTTAGTGTGGAATTTACGGAGAGTTGTGTTAAAGTACTCTTTTACTATGCATCTTGAGATTAATGTGGTTTGATAGTGTCGTTTATTTAGCTGTTTGATGCTTTAAATGAAAACAAAGTGTGCGTGTAAACTTGCATAGGGAACTAGGGCGGCTAAGAGGGTTATTCGAAAGTTTGAACAGAGACTTGAGACTGCTTTTTGTCTCAAACCTAATTGGTTCATTTGGAGACGGCCTTTACGCCTATCTCTTACCAATATACATTCAAACCGCCCTGCACGCCGACCCAGTAGATGTAGGCGCTTTATATACTGTTTTGACTCTTTCTGCAGCCTTAACGCCTATTCCAGGCGGATATTTAGCAGAAAGATATGACTGGAAGAAGATTATGATTTTCGCGTGGGTTCTTTGGCTTCCTATCCCATTAATATTTTCATCGGCCACTCACTGGACAATGCTTTTTCCAGCAATGCTCCTTTATGGATGCTTTATTAGCGGCCCTTCCACAACTGCCTATATAGCTTCAACGGCAAGAAAAGATAAGATAAATTTAACTTTCACATTGATTTCTTCTGCTTGGTGGATGGGCTATATCTTTTCTCCAAGTATAGGCGGATATTTAGCTACAAAAGTTGGTATGAAAGTCGTTTTTTACATGGCTTTTGTATTCTACACAGCGGCAACGCTTGTTTTGCTTTTCATAAAAAGTCAAAGAAAAGAAACGGAAAGGCAGCTAAAAGTGGAGGAATCTAAAGTTTCCGTTGATATGAAGACGATTTTAGGCTGGATAGTGCTCTTTGCTTTAATAATGTTTTTTAATGTTTTAATGCGACCGTTTGTGCCGACCTTTCTTAAAGACATCTATAGGTTTGATGAGTTCACAATTGGCGTTTTAGGTTCCTTCACTTTTGCTGGCTCCGCCATTTTAGGCATATTGGTAGGGAGATTGGGAGACAAGTTTGGAAACAAAGTAGCCTTAGCGGTCTGTCTAGTTTTCACGACTTTTTCATTAAGCGTCTTCCAGTTCACGTCAAACTTTGCGTTACTGGCCCCCCTCTTCTTTCTAATGGGAACAAATTATACTCCTTGGGCCTTGATGAATGCAACAATAAGCTCGCTTTCGCCTGAAAGTCTGAGAGGAAGATGGGTGGCAATATCCCAAACTGCAAGCATGCTCGCAGCCTTCTTCGCGCCCTATCTTGGCGGAACCCTCTATGACATTTCACCAAACTATCCATTCATAGTGACGGTTACGGGAATTTCGACTCTGCTTATTACGCTATGCGCTTATTCTTTTCTCTCGCAGTGGAAGAATATGCAATGAAACAGAAAGGTGCGGGCTCTGGCGGACTCTTAAGATTTAACCTAATAGCTAATAACTTTAAGTAATAATTTTGATAGTGCATTACGGAGAGAAAATTTTGTCGGGTAGGAGAACGAAATATGACATTTACGCTAGCGTAATCGAAGTGATTGCAAGAAAGGGAGTATGTTCGCTGACCAGAATTTCTTATGGAGCAAACATGCCAGTGGACAGAACGAAGAAGGTTTTGGAATTTTTGGCTTCACGTGGATTTGTCAGAGAAATAATGGTTGGCGACCGCAAAAAGTATATGGCTACAAGACGGGGACTAGAATTTCTAGAGGTTTATAGGCGTATGCGAAAGTTCTTCGCTGCACTTGAGGAATAGTAACAATTTGTGATTACTTCAAGTGAGTCTACCTTATTAATTTCTCCAATTACTATCAAAGCGGTAATAAAAATGAATGAAGTAGTTATTCAAGCAGGCGAAGAGAAAACGCTTGATTATGTTGACGGTAATCTGCATCTAAAAAGACATGCTAAGGTTAGGGGAAAGGGAGAACCGCCAAAACTTAGGGTTTCAGGAAACATTTATTGTGATGGAAAAAACATCCTTGACTGTTCAGTTTCTGCTAAAAGCCTTGAAGCAGAAGATGACGTTACCGTTCGCGGAGACCTAGAAATTGAAGATGGAATCGAAGTTGAAGATGGAAAACTTGAAGTTGAAGGAAACTTGAAGGCTAAGCATGTGAATGTGGACAACGCGCTTTACGTAGAGAAAAATCTTAAAGCTAAAAGCGTTGATGTAGGCGGCAGCCTAAAAGTAGACGGGAATGTTGAAGCGGAAACTATCGATGTTGGCGGCAGTTTTAGGGCTAAGGGGAAAGTTAAAGCAGAAACCGTAGACGTTGGCGGCAGCCTGAAAATGTATTCTGAAGCTGAAATTGACAGGATGAAAGTTGGAGGTACCGCGAGGGTGGCTGGAGGAAAAATACGCGAAGTCGATGTAGGCGGGGTCTTTGAGTCGGAAGGCCGGATAGAATTTGAAAAAATTGACGTAGGCGGAGTAGCACGTATAATTGGAGACAAAAATAAGGGCGGTAACATCAATGTTGGGGGAAAATTGGAGGTTAAGGGAAATTTTTCATTTGGAGAAATTGACGTAGGCGGAGTAGCACATGTCAAGGGAAACTGCGAAGGCAACAACATCGAGGTTGGAGGAAAAATGAAGACTGAAGGCTCACTAAAATTAACCGGAGACATCGAAGTAGGCGGCAAGCTAGAAGCCGAAAGCGAGATTTCTGCAAAAAATATCAACGTAGGAGGCATATTACACGCAAAGAAGGTTAACGCCGAAGACCACGTCGAGGTTGGCGGTTCAGTTGAAACAGAGGAGGGAGTAGACGCAAAATCTTTCAAAATAGGAAAGAGAGGCAAGGTTTACGGGCCTATAAGAGCGGATAAAGTTATAATAGGGAAGGAAGCCCGCGTAGAAGACATTTATGGAAAGGAAATTCTTCTTAGACATGAGGCAAGGGCGAGAAACGTATACGGAGAAATAATAAGAATTGAATCCGGTTGCCGCATAGATGGAGAAGTAAAATACACACGGGAATTAAGAATAGATGAGCATGTTCGCCTTGAAAAGTCTCCCAAAAAAGTGGATAAACTTCCATTATAAAATTGATAAATCAACAAATGCAAATAGAGCAAGTTGCTAACTATGAACATTAAAGAAGTAAAAGACGGTGTAATACTAGAAGCTTACGTAAAGCCAAAATCGAGACAATTCTCCATCGAATTTAAAGATAATGAGATTGTTATTCGCTGCACCGAACCGCCAGTAAAGGGAAAAGCCAACAAGGAAATAGAAAAGGAACTTTCAAAACTTTTCAAAACAAAAGCAAGAATAATCTCTGGACATACATCGCCATGCAAACGCATTCTGATTTATGGATTAAACTTTGAAAATGTTAAACAGACTATTCTAAATCTTAAGAAGTAAAGGGAGAACAGCAAAGCTTGAAGGATGATTTAAAGTTTAAGGCGTTAATTGTTCACTTAATTTTGAACCAGTAAACTTGAAGAAGCCCTCCGTCTGCTAAGCAGACACTACAAAATTTCAACTCCGAAAATTAAGATTGGCATGCCTAAAGGGCACGTTAAAAATGCGGCATGCTACGTAAGAAAGACGGAAACTATCCATTTTTCCAGAAGAGAAGCTCTAACTAATCCCCTAATTGTCTTGCATGAATTCTATCATCATTTAAGATCCGAGACCGACTGGCATGGCGGAATAGAAAAGAATGCGAACAAATTCGCGGAAAGCTTCCTAGAAGCCTATAGAAAGTTTTTAGCGGCTTCCAGCCTATGATATGTAGTAGCACATGACCTTCTGCATTCTTTTCGGCATATTCTCCTGTGCAGCAAGCTTCTTAATTATGTCCATTATGTGAGGGTGAAATCTGGCAATGTCAGTTATTGAAATTAGGCCTACGAGCTTTCCCCTTTCAACAACTGGAAGCTTCTTAATTTTCATTTCAAACATGAGCTTAACGGCGTCTTCCAAATCCATGTCTGGCTCAACAACAATAAGGGGCCGAGACATTATCTCTTCAACTTTGGTTTTCTGAGGATTAGCCGCTTTGGCAACCACTCGCTTGAGCATGTCACGCTCAGTCACTATTCCAACAGCCTTCCTTCCCTTAACAACTATCAGACAGCCAATTTCATGCTTATTCATAACCTGCGCAGCCCGCTTCACGCTGGCCCTATAACTTATCGTAATTACATCCTTCACCATTACATCTTCAACTTTAAGCGACATGCATGGTTCCTCTAAAACGGTTCTAAACTCAACTCTAATTTTATAATGGCTTAGCTATTAATTATTGCTAATCAAAAATAAGAATTCAAAATAAATTGAAAAGGCTGGAGCGCTTGAAGTTTACAAAAAGCCACGCATTGCTGATAATTGCAAGCATAGGATTCAGCTTCATCCTAATATTCTCGACAGCTCTAAAGAATTCCGGAGTCTCAAGCCTACAGCAAGTATTCTCCAGAATGGCTTTTTCACTTCCCTTAATCTTCCTTCTAATCATCGGAAAAGCCAAATTAAGACTAAAGGATGCCGCGCACTTCATGCTGAGAGGCCTAGTTTTTTCAGCCTTCCTACTTTCAGCTTTATCCTCCATAGCCTTCGGCTGCCCAGTTCCAGTAACAGTAGCCCTAATCTATACACAGCCATTCTTCACAGCCATAATTTCATTCTTATCCAAAAGAGAAAAAGCATCAACAAAGAAGATCGCCATAATCCTTCTTGGAATTTTCGGCGCCTTCCTTGCAAGCGGATTAAATCTTCAACAAATAGCCGAGCTAGACATTAATCTAGGAATATTTCTGGCCCTTTTCGGAGGGCTTCTTTATGCTCTATATCTATTCCTGAAAAGAACTGAAAAACATGCCTACACGCCTTTGCAGGCGCTGTTTAACACATTCTTATTCGCTGCGCCTTTCACTCTAATCTTAGGTTTTATCCTAAGATTTTTCACAGAGAACCTCCTTCTTGTAGGGCTTGTAATTCCAAATCATTATCAACTTACACTTCTAATTCTCTTCGCCGCCTTCAGCACAGTACTGCCATATGGCCTCTTAAACTATGTAAGCACAGCTGAAGTCTCGCCGACAAGTGAGGGAACAATATTGCTCCTCGACCCCGCACTTCACGTTATCTGGGCGGCCTTACTCTTAGGACAAATCGTTTCTCTATTGCAATATTTTGGAATAGCCCTTATCTTGGCGAGCGCCCTCGCTATGTTCAGACTCTAAAAGCCATATTTTATCCTATATTTCTCAATAATCTCTTCTACCCTTTGACTTCTCGGAATTTCTGCTCTTTCAAATTTTTCCTTCGGCATCCCAAGCGGACGTGTAGCGTCTATTCCCATCTTAGTAGTTGCCCCCGTCTCCTGATTTGCTGAAGGGTCTAAGGTTGAGCCTCTAGCGTTTGGTATGATTATTAGATCCTCGCTGGCTTGAAATCTTGTCGCTATGGCCCATTCAACCTCCTCTAAATTGTATACATTTATGTCTGTATCCACTACGATTGCATGTTTGAGACTTGGATGGGCAGCGAAAGCGGCTAATAAGGCGTTTTTGGCGTCGCCTTCCGTCTGTTTTTCTATTGAGATAATTGCATGAAGCCATCCTCCCCCACCAGCAGAGAGATTTACTGCCTTAACTTTTGGAACCACCCTAGAGACCACCTCCCAAATGGTGGCTTCACGTGATAGCCCCATCAAAAGTTTATGCTCATTTCCCGAAGGAAGTAAGGCTTGATAGAGATAGTCTCGTCTATGCATTACTCCAACAATCCTAACAATTGGCTGTTTTCTCTTCACATCATAAGTTCCAGTTATATCAACAAGCGGCCCCTCATCAACCATTTCACTCGTTGAAATTTTACCCTCTAAAACCAGCTCTGCTTCTGCAGGAGCATAAGCATCAACATGCTCACATTCAACAAGCCTAAACTTCCCCTCAAACAGCGCATTCGCCACGTGATATTCACTCACCCCAAAAGGAATGTTAGCTGTGGCCGCTAAATGAACAATTGGATGCAAACCTATCGAAATGGCAACATCCAAATCCCTATTCTCCTCTTTCGCAAGCAGCCACAGCCTATACAGGTGGCGGGGAACAATTCTTATTGCTAATTTATCTTCGCCTAAAATCTGTAGCCTATGAATCGAGACATTTTCAATTTTTTTGTCCGGACTTTTCGCTGAAACAGTAGCCGATGTTATATATGGCCCCGCATCATTTTTGAAGTGAGTTAAAACTGGAATTTCTGAGAGGCTGAATCTTTCCTTAACAATTTCTTTTACCGGTCCATCCTTGACAATCTTCGGCGCGGCTGGGGCTTGCCATGCTCTTATAAGTTTGCGGTATAGTTCCTCTTCGTTTGTGTTTAGTGCTTTACATATTCTTTCGCGGGTTGCACAAACGTTTGCAACAACCTTTGTTGGGTAGCCCTTAACGTTTTCAAATAGCAGAATTGGTCCATTATCAAAAGCTTTCATTATAGCGGCCATTTCAAATTTTGGCGAAACTTTCTCCTTGATATGCACTACTTCTCCTTCAGCTTCCATTTCTTCAAGGAAGCTTCTTAAACTCAAGTTTTTACCTCCTCAGCGCTACCAGCTTCCAGCCTAGCCCCGCTTTCCTCAGCCCGTTTACCCATAACCTTTTCCACAAGTCTTACAAGAATTGGCCCAGCCATACTTTCATCCAATGTTTCAAGATAAACCGAAACAAGAGAGACCTTGCCTATTTTTGAAGCCATTTTTTCGGCAATTATTCTCGCGATGGTCGCATTCTTTCCTCCAAGCAGCACTGAGGAAGTTGAAGGGCCAATAAGGCCTTTTCCTGGCGGAACCGCTGCCACTAGAGTTCCTAAGCGGTCTTCATTTTGGCTAAGCATGAATATGCATGAATTTTTTGTTTCAATAAATATAACTAGAAACTTGACATTTTCCTCAACTATTTCATCCTTAATTATTTTCGCTCTTGACATGACTTCTCAACCTTTTCAGCCTTATCTTTCGTTCTTTTTCCTAGATAAGCTTTAAAAGGTGAATGCGTGCATAAAGCGTTTCGTGATAATATGGAATTTGAACCTTTCGATATTGGAAGATTTCTCATCGCTCCAGACAGGAAGCTTCACTGTCTCCTAATTAAGACCGAGTTGATGTCGGGAGTCCTGGAGAAACTTGCGTCAATCGCAGCAAAATACGGAGTGAAGGTTTCATATATTTCCTACTCTATGCCAAGAGACTACGAGAAGCTTGTGAGGGCACTTGTCTTCATAGATGTAACCGACGCCACCGCATCTGTAGAGCAACTTCTGGAAGAAGCCAGAAAACTGAAATTTGTAAAGGAAATAAGAGACATGAAGCCAGAAATCGAAGGGTTCGCCTTAGACCTATTCTCCTTCCCGCTTGTAATAGAGGGAAAACGAGTAATAATTCTCAGAGAACAAGGAATAAAAGGAATAATCAACGGTTTAAGAAAACGTTTAGGCTCAGCAGCTGAAGCCATCCAGTATTTTCTAGGATTTGAAGCTGGACTAGAATTCGGGAAAAACCACAAAAAACTTGGCGAAAAACTCGGAATAAGAAAACCGTCAGAAATACTTTCTAAGATAAGCGCCCCATTGTTTACGCCAATAGGCTTCGGAATCATGAATGTTCTAAAAATAAGCGATAATCCGCCATATGCATATATAAGGGTCCATGGATGTTTCGAGTGTGAATGCGCCCCTCAAAAATCTGATAAGCCTTACAGCCACCTAGTAAGAGGAATGGTCGCAGGAGTCTTAACGGAACTTTTCGAAGTAGAAATGACTGTTAAGGAAATAAAGTGTATAGCAATGGGAGACCCATACTGCGAATTTGAAGCCTATCCAAGAAAATAAATCTAGCTCCTTGAAGTTTCTTTTTCGAGTTTTTCATGAAGGGCAAATGCAAGAGCCGTTAGGGCAGAGGCTGCCGCCAAATCTGTAGCTATGGTAACTCCCGGACAAAGATCAATGACCAGAACTGCGAAACGAAATATTCCGTGAGGAATCCCTTCTCTGGAACCAATAAGGAAATTTACTCTCTTACTCTTTATCGTTAGTTCCGCTAGTTTTTCAGCCACTTTATTTACGGGTTTCCCCTCAGGCTCAAAAACGATTATTGGTTCAGAGCTGCGTTCTCTAACGAGTTCGTAAAGGTTCTGGACATAAACTCTGGTTCGAATAGGTTTTTCCGCGTAAGTTCTTGCTTGAATTTGATACCGTGACTCTATTCCCTCAAAGACTCCGCTTAGAAACGCATTAAGCTGTTTAGCGTCCACGCCGCCAACAGGTGCAATAACAAGTTCGCCCACCTCAAACGTCTGGGCCTCCCTACCCACTCTATTTCCCATCTCCTTAGATGCATCTAGACTCCCTAAATAGGGCATCTGAACAAGTGAGACCTTCCTGAAATAACTCCTAACCTCAACTTTTCCCTTACCCATCTTTTTGGGAAACTCTCTACCATCAACAATTCCCAAATAGGCATGCGGACCCAAAATCTCCACAAAAACAACCTTTTCTGGAAAATCAAGATTAACTTGGCATCCAGTAATTTCTTTCAGTAATGCGCCAACCCTAACATTAACATCCATACTTGAAAAATCGTGACTGCCTCGCCTTACGGTGCGGACAGCGAAGGAAGTTGCGTCCTCTAGGAAGCTTGCAAGTTCTTTAGATGCCTCCACTATATTATCCAATTTCGCGTCAACATGCTTTTTGACAGGAAAGGCTTTCTCGACTTCAGGGATTTTCGCCTTAATTTCTTCCGCTAGCTCTTCACGTTTAGCTTTTGCCTTTGATTCGACAAGTATCAGGCCGGAATAATTGAGGGGACTGGGCAAAACTTCAACTTTAGGAAAATTTTCTTTTATAAGTTGGGCGGCAACCTTTTCATAATTCTTTAGAGTCTTAACTATTACCGAAACGTTGCTGAAGTTGAAATGCTTCACGCACATGATTTTCCATACATGTTAATAATTCAAGTTAAATTTTAACCTGACTTCTCGCTTTCTTCATTCCTACCTATGAGAGTTAAATACTCATCTAGAACCTCTTCTAAATCCCTTTTAACATACCCGCTAACAACGAAGTTGTTCCACCAGTTAATTAATCTCTCAAGTATAACCCTCACAAACAATATGAAAACTACAGCTGGAACTGCAAGTGCCAAAATGATGTTTATTGGAAAAGAGAAATAAACAAGGATAAAAAAGTTGAAGAGAAAGTTCAGAAAAACAAGTATCGGACAAACGAGCGCCCAGAAAATTCCACTTGATGACCCCAAACTTTTAAGCGGAATCTTAATAAGGAGTCTATAAAGAATGGGTAGATCCCTTTCCTCTATTCTTTTAAGCTTCTGATTTTTGCTCATTTGAGTCTAATAACAATCACACAAAGAATTAAGCTTTGCGTAGTATTTTATGAGTATTCCCTGAATGTGTAGCCGCACTTAGTGCAGCGGAAAAACTGCGTCGATGATTCATCGCTTCCTCTCGTCTGAACTTGCCATACATAAGCTGTGTTGTTTCCGCAACGCGGACAAGTTATCGTAACTGTTGGCAGAGTCCTCAGCTCTTGAGCCTTTCTATCTATAATGGCTATACATTCTTTAGGGGGAGCCGTAGCGACTACTTTGGCGGAGCTTCTTCCTCCAGCAGGCTTTTCATACCCACATTTCGGACATTTAAGAACCAATATGTTCTTTTTGCCCTCTTTCTTCTTGGTGGGCACCAGTCTCTTTCCGCATTTTGGACAGAATTCCATGGACTCCACCTAACTTATGTCCGTTGACTTCCCTAACATCGTATCTATTAAATCTTTTTGTTCGCAAATAAAGATTGATAAACTCCTCTAACAGAAGTTTCAGCCCTTCATTTCGCGAAATTTTGTTAGTCCAGAAGCAATTATGTGGGCTACTCTTAGTGGTTCGGGAATGTTGCTTCGAGTTGAGGTTATTTTAACTATTTTTTCGGCGTCTTCCCTTTTAATTCCGGCGATTTGCATATAAATTGGCTCTTCCTCTTTTCTAGTTTGAACCTTTATCATTTCTCCAGCGTTCTGTATAGCTCTCCATCTTTTCTCCTTTTCGGGAAGCCTTTCTATAGCCTGTTCTATTTCTTTCATGTTTGGCATATTCCTCGTAATCGCTATTACTGGAAGTCCAGTTTTATTGTAGAGTTCTTTGATGTCTACAACATTGAAGCCTGCAAGGGTTATTCCGCTTAGCATTATTATTCTGAGCTGCTTGTAATGTGGAGACTCAATTATCATTGAGGCTACTTTTTCGGTTCCGTCTAAACCGTCAACCTCCACTTCTGTTCGCATAACGCCGTCAAGCCAGTATCCACCTCTAAAAACAACTCCAACCACATCAACAAGTCCCTTACTATGCGGAATGAAAACTCCGTCATCAACTCCTAAAACCCGAATTTCAGGCTTTATAGACCTAAACCTTTTGTAAGACAAACTTCAGCGCCTCAAACCTTTGGCTTCGAATCCTATTAATAGAACCAGCAGCCTTAAGTTAATCGGTTTAAATGAAACTTAAATTCATCAAGGAGTATGCCGACCTAAAGGAAGTTTTAATGGATAATAAACTTGCTAGACTTGGCGACGCTTACGTAAACTTCATCTACTCATTAGCCTTATCCAAAAAGAAGGGAGAACCTACCGGAAGGAAAGTTAAAGGGAAAATTTTAGCTGAAGCCTTTAAATTGGCTGGGCTAAGAGAGTTTCTTCCTCACAGAATTGACGCCCATAAACTTGCAGATGCAGCTGAGGCATTAATACTATATGCTTGGGCCAAAAACGCATTAACTTCTCAAGAAGCCGTAAAAATTCTTCAAGAAGCAGAGAATGCGGTTGAAGGCTTTAAAAGTCTTCTTATTTTAGCTAGAAGAAGACTCAATTTTTAACGCTTTATTTAATGCTTCTTCAAATTCATTTCTTATCTGCTTAATTTCCTCAACAGCCTCGATAAGGACTTTTTCCGGAGATTTCGATCCTTTCGTCTTCACGTAAATTATTGGATTTGCAGTCAAGGGATGAGGAATATTGTAGCCTGCCATTTCAACCTCTTCATTTTTAAGAAGAATCTTTTGTAGTAGATTACAGAATGTATGTCCTTCACCTTCAAGTTCAAATTTTAACTCGTTCCCCTCTCTCTTCAATATTTTAATTTTCATTTAGACAGCTTCCCTCCCATAATCTGATGCTACTTTACGTTTCTCAATATTTCCGCATCTCGGACATTTAAGTCGTCCTCTCTCAAGCCTTAAGAGAGCTCCACAATTAGAGCAGAATGCAAATATTACGCCGAGATTCTTCTCTGCCGTTGACAGGTGGTAGGCCCTATTCTTTTCGCTTATGACCTTAGCCCTCACAATGTCGCCGGTCTTGTAGGCGTCATGCATATACTCTATATATTCTCTTGCCACGTCCGAAATGTGGAGGATTCCGCTGAAGAATCCGGAGAGCAATTTCTTGCCTATTCGCCATATCCTTATAATTGAAACCTTGGATTGGACACTGTAAACTTGACCGACAACTATGCTGCCTACACGTGGAACCGCCACTGTGTGAACCACCGGATAAACTGAAATTTTTTTGTTCAAAACATCCACAAGAGTTCGACCGGTAATTTTTGAGTAGATTGTTCCGTTATGAACGTATGTTCCCGGTCCAGGCATAAATTCTTCAATTACGCCTAATTTTTCGCCTGGAATTACAAATTTTCCGCTACGTCTTTCACTGTGAGCATTAATCATGATATTTTCCTTCTATTCTGTAAAGTTCAACTTTAACTGGATGCTTTGGTTTTGTGTGAAATGGGAAAGTATGCGGAATCCATATTTCGAACGGAAATATTCCCGTAACTTTTCCTTCATGCTTCTCAATAAACCTTTTGATGAACTCTTGGCTTCCAGCCTTATGAAGCGAATAGATATGTTTTCCAATTTCTAGAGCCTTTAGCAGAAATTTTCTGTCAGCCCTTCTC
The DNA here is from genome assembly GCA_964403145.1 of uncultured Candidatus Bathyarchaeia archaeon. GTDB lineage: Archaea > Thermoproteota > Bathyarchaeia > Bathyarchaeales > WUQV01 > CAYXFE01. Next base: position 3,614 of record CAYOFB010000003.1, on the reverse strand, counting down.
CTCTGCACCCCGAAGGGGGGATTCTGCAATACTGTATCAAACTTTCCAGTTAAAGCCTCTATATCGCCTAAAATTAGGCGGATTTTGTTCTTAACATTCAATTTCTCGGCGTTTCTTTTGGCCGTTTGCACAGCTACTTTATCTATGTCGATTGCCACAACTTCGCTGGCGCCCATCAATGCGGCTCCTATGGCAAGTCGGCCTGTTCCGCAGCCTAAATCTGCAACGGTTTTATCTATTATGTCGTTGAATGTATATGCTGCCAAGTATAGGATTTCTGCTGCCACATCGGTTGGGATAGTGTATTGTTCAAGGTGGGCTTTCGGAGACGGGTGAGGTTCAACTTTTGAAAGTTGAATCTCTAGATTTCGTTTTCGAACCAGCCTTTTCTGCAAACCTCTTCCCAGCTTAATTCTCCAAGCATTACCTGTAGCTCCCTTGGAGTCAGTAGGGGCTTTCTAAACTTGGGGGCGTCATCCAACGAAAGCCTTGGACATGCAGTATTAACATAGGCATCCACAGATGGGAACTGCATAAGCCTCTCGGGAATTATCTCCCTCAAAGCAAACAGAAAAGCTTTCTTTCCGGCTTCCTCAAGTTTTTTCTTAATTTCTAAAGCTTTCTTGAATTTTTTCTGCCCTATCTTTAGCCCTATAAGCACCCCGAAGCTTTTAGCCTTTTTAGCCTCCTCTATGCTTGCCCATCTCTGCCTTAAAATACGGTTAATGTCTTCTTCTAGCCGATAGGCTTGTCTAAGGTATGGATCCGCAACTACGACTGGTTTTCCGGTTGAAAGCGCAACGCCAATTGCATGAAACCGTCCACCGCCGAAGAAGAGGAAAGCTTCAACTTCTTCAGCTATGGCTTGCGCATTGCTGAAGTCGCATCCTATAACTTGCCCGGGATTGGCTGTTTTGCTTGCGTCTCCTACAACCACTGCTTTGTCAGCGTCTAAAAGCACTTTTCTAACCTTCTCTAAGACATGCACATGCTGAATGGTTGTCACAAGCCCGATTTTGCCCCAATTTTCCAATAATGGCAACGCTTTGCGAACAACTGGTGTAACTTTTGTTTTGGCCTTTGCTGGAAAATATATGGTTGGAACTTCGTTTTGCATGATTATCGGAGAATGGCCATAATGCACTATCAGGTCGGCCTTTAGGGCTTTCGCTTCTTCGAGGGCTAGGTCGCATGCTCCATAGCATGGTTCAGCCAGAATTAATGGCGTTGCTCCGGCTTCTTCAATTACGGCTGCAAGCTTAGTTGCTTCAGGTTTTAATCCTTCAGGTAACTGTAAAAGAACTTTTTTGGCTCCTCTCTTGACTATTTCTCTTTTAAGCCTATTTTCTTCTAGATTGAAAGAACTCATTTAAATTCCACATAAAATTTTAGAGGAATAAATGAGAGGGCCTATTCTTCCCATTCTGGTTTCCAATCTATTTCATTCTGGTTGGATTTCTTGGCTATCCTTTCACTTATTTCCGCTGTTCTTTCAAGTAGGATTTTTTGTTCTATGCTTGCTACGAGTTGGCGTGTGCTTATGACTGCGTCGGCGTTGACTGATATGCTGTCTATTCCGCAGCGGACTAGAAATTCTGTGAAGTCTGGTAGGTTTGATGGGGCTTCTCCGCAGATTGAGACTGTGCAGCCATTCTTGTGGGCTACGCGGATTAGGTGGGCGATTGCCCGTTTAATTGCTGGGTCTCTCTCGTCAAAGTAGCCAAGTAGGCCTAGGCGTTCTGAGTCGCGGTCTATCATGAGTATGCCTTGCGTTAGGTCGTTTGAGCCTATTGAGAAGCCGTCGCATAGCTTCGAGAATTCATCGGCTAGGATGACTATTGAGGGTGTTTCTGCCATGAACCATACTTTGAAGTCTCTTGAGCGCTCCAAGCCTTCCTCCTTCATGATTTCCAGCACGCGTTTTGCCTCCCAGACCGTGCGGACTACTGGAAGCATCACCCAGACATTCTTGAGGCCCCATTCCTCGCGGCACTTCTTAATAGCTCTGCACTCAAGCCTGAACGCTTTCTCATACCATGGGCTTATGTATCGGCTGCAGCCTCGCCATCCAAGCATCGGATTATCCTCAACAATCTCGTATTTTTCTCCGCCCTTCAATTCGCGGTACTCGTTTGTTTTGAAGTCGCTGAAGCGTACAACCACTGGGCGTGGCTGAATTGCCCTAGCAACTGTAGCTATTCCCTCCGCAAGTTTGTCAATGAACTTTTGCTCCTGCCCGATCTCCATGAGGTATAGTGGATGTTCGCCAATATAGCTTGCAAGTATGAATTCAATACGCATCAAGCCTATACCGTCAAATGGTAAGTCCTTATAATCTTCAATTTTGTCTGGAACCCCGAGGTTCATGTAGATTTTTGTAGCTGTTACTGGAGCTTGCTGCACAACTGCGTAGGCTGCTGGAGCGCCCTCCGCTGTTGGAGGCGCGGCAGGCTTTACTAGTTCCTCAACTACTCCTTCGTAAATTACGCCGTTTCTGGCGTCAACCGTGTACTCTTTACCGGTTTCCATAACCTTTGTCGCGTTTTCTGTTCCTACAACGCATGGTATTCCAAGCTCGCGGCTTACTATGGCTGCATGGCATGTTACACCGCCTTTATCAGTTACAATTGCGCTTGCCATCCTCATGTAAGGAACAAAATCCGGATTAGTCATCGTAGTCACAAGTATGTCGCCTTTCTGCATGAGTTTCTCGGCTTCATCGGGCGAAAAGATTACTTTTGCCTTTCCAAAGCCAATATCCCGCTTTCCAGTTCCAATACCCTTCGCAACAACTTTAAGTTCCCTTGCAGCCTCGGCTACTGGGCCTTTCGCCTCAGCCTCTTCGTAGCCTTTCACGCTCCAAACTGTTTCGGGTCTCGACTGAACAATGAAGACGTTTTCCGGAAATGGCAAATCTCGGTCTATTGCCCACTCAATATCTTGGGCTCTGCCATAATGCTCCTCAATCTTCTTGCCAAGCTCTGCCAGCTTCAATATTTCTTCATCGGTTAGACATGGAACCTCTTGGCGTTCAGGCGGAACCTCAGCGTGAATGGTTTCACCGGTTTCCGGATTTCTAACATACTCAACTGTTTTCTTAGCTATTTTGCGCTCAATAATTTGCATTGCATTTTTGTCAACAACAAAATAGTCGGGTGTAACTGCGCCGGAAACAACCGATTCGCCAAGCCCCCAATTTGCCTCAATCACGATTTGGTTTCTGTCTCCAGTAACTGGATTAAGCGTGAACATTACGCCCGCAGCCTTGGCATTAACCATTTTCTGAACACCAACGCTTATGAGCACATCCTCGTGGCGAAAGCCCTTCTGCGTCCGATAGAATATGGCTCTGGGCGTGAAGAGGCTTGACCAGCACTTCACAGTTTTCTCTAAAAGCTTTTCTTCTCCGCTTACGTTTAAGTAGGTCTCCTGCTGTCCAGCAAAGGATGCGTCTGGCAAGTCTTCAGCCGTCGCGCTGGAGCGAACCGCAACAGACACGTTGGCAGCATTTGTTCGATTGCAGAGTTCACGATACGCCCGCCTAATCTCTTCAGCCAAGTAATCAGGCATTGGAGTGGACTCTATTAGGGCTCTTATCTTCTTTGAGGCTTCCT
>CAYOFB010000002.1:20517-24070 GCA_964403145.1 uncultured Candidatus Bathyarchaeia archaeon | reverse complement strand
TACTGCACTTTGAAAGATTACAATGTTCTTGAATTTCTCCATCAGCTGCTGATATCTGGAAAGCAGTTCACTTGAGACCGTCATTTTCAATCACCTTAGAAGGTGCAAAAATGCATACTGAAATATATCATTTTTTGATGTTGAAATTAGGAATAATTCTAGGATAAACTTAGAACGTGAGCATCCAAGGCGCAAAAACTTTGGTTAAAAGCAAAATGACGAAAGATAATGCAGGCACAGTTACATTGTCATCTATCGGATTGAATTCAAAATGCTCTACAAATGAGGCTAACACTCCTGCAATAACGCCTGCAAATCCCAGTATCGCGCCAGCAGGAATGGAAAACAAAGCCATTGTAAGATTTCCCCACCACGATTTCGTTCTCCTCTTGTAAAGCATGTTTCTTACAATTCCCGTAACGGCATCTCCTATGGACATAAAAAGGACAGGTAATACACCGAACCAGAAATTGCCTTCAGAAACAAGCCAGCCTAAAGCTATGATTAACCCCCACATTACACAGAATGAAACCTCATACATATTCTCCTCAACTTGAAACCAGTACATGAGATTCCCAGTCCTATGTGGAATATAAGTCAAAACTGCCAAAAGCAATGCCATACCAAAAGGCAAAATCGGCGTCTTAAATATTAATGGAACAAGAAAAGCAACAAGACCGCCAGCAAGAATATGAATAATCTTCCGATTATAATAAATCGCAACATTACAAGCAAAATTTCTCTTCATCATAACGTTATAAACTCTCTTTGTCAAAAACCTTACAATAAAAATTATCCAAGCAAAAAGAATAACCGTCGCAGCAATTTCCTCAAAGGATATAAGCGACATTAATTATCGAATTCATAATAGTCGAATATAAAAATTTCCGCAAATTACATGGCGGGCCCGAGGGAACTAAAACCCGAAAGGGTTCAAGTCCATATCGCAAATAAAGCAATGAAATTATAATTAACGAAGTAAAACTCGGAATAATCCTTGTTATTTCTTAAGGATGGATCTCTCCCAAGCAACATCTTTTATTCTTTTAATAATTTCTTTTATTGTTCCAGGAACATATTTTGATGGATCTCCTTCTTTTTCACCTTTTTCAATAAGTTTCTTGGCAATATATCGTGCAATTAAGGGTTTGCTTTCCTTTGTTATTCCTAAATGTTGTTTTGCATCCTCTTTTAATGAGGAATAATCAGCGATTTCATTCATCATAGCTTTTTCGAAGGTTTCTCTAAAAGCAGTGAAATTTCGCTCGATAATCACGGGAGGAATATTGTTACTTGACCATCCCATTAAATCTAGTAGTTCCTTCGACTGTTTAACTGTTTGAGAATCCTCGCTGTCTTTGTCTATATCAAAAATTATGTAGCAAGGAATCTTAAATTCATTGAAAAGTCTGTATAAACGGTCAATTTGTCCTTTTCCGCCAGAATTGATTATCGAGACGCCTTCTCTATCCAAGTCATATCCCAAAGCTTTGCTATAGATTGGAAGCGCGTATTCTTCAGTGAACCCTTCTACGATCACAACTTTTCTAGCAAAGAAACCTTCACTGCGTGCAGAACCGCACGCATGAGAATACCATTCCCGCATACTTTCAGGTGTTGGAGTAGTATGGGGGTGCCGGACTTTTAAGTCACGTATCATATCATCCATTGAAAGTTGTGTTACGCTGCTTTCCCACTCTCCGTCTTTTTGCTCCCGTCGCATTAAACATATCTCATCAAAATGTGCAATATCAACGAATGTGCTGGAATGAGTTGTGTATATCACTTGGTGATCATTCATTTCTGAGATTTCACGCAATACTTCCATCATAACTCTTTGAGCTAATGGATGCAGATACAGCTCGGGTTCTTCTATGGCAAAAATTATCGACTTTTCTTTTCTCTTTTCATTATTATTTTTACTTTTCCTACGAATGAGCTCAGCGTATGTTCTAAGGATAGCAAATATTACTGACCTTTGTAAACCGTGACCTTTCTCTTCAACGGAGGTTCGGATACCATCGTCTATGAATATCTCTGCGTTCTCAAACAGGTTTTCGAGACTAGGAATAGGAAATCTAATTTCTATATCACACTCTACAAAAGGACAAAGATTACTTTTCAATTGCTTTTCAAAATCGCCAATTTCATTAATTCGCTTACTGAAATCCTCTTCTTTATTTACCAATTTGCGAATTCTTCTAAGATACTTGTTAATTCTCTTTTTATTACTTTTTGAGATCCTTTTGAATACGGTTTTAATCAGCTCTCCAAAAGGATTTGTTTTCTGAACCCTTACTTCCTCGTGAACATAACGTATTGCAGGAACCAAAATATATTCAGGAAGACCTCCTTGCAAAACACCTGCATAGCCTTTGGGGTTCTCTTTTTCGATGTATTCCCAAGGGATTTTATCTGCATGTTTCTCAATAAACTCTTTTATGGCTTCTTTCCATCTACTGACACTAGGTTTGCGATTACCTAAAAGCTCATAAAAGTTGACGTCGCCAACAACTAACTTATTTTTTTCTTTCCACCATTCCTCAATTTTTTCTGAATTCACTTTTTCCTCTTGCAACCACTCAACTTTAGGTTGTTTCACAATTGCTACGTTAGCTATGTTAACTTGACCGTTATTCCACGTAATTTTTCGTTTAACTTTCAACTCGCCGTCGCATAACCAATGAGAAAAATATTGCATTTCCCAACTGTTTAGGCTCCCAAACTCTATGAGAATTTCAATTGGCAAATCAGTATTACAACCATAAAAACTTTCTTCAGTAATCTTGGACTTTGATGGATTAAAAAAGAAATCTAATGCTTCTAGCACATTGGATTTTCCCGCATTATTTTCTCCAATTAAAGCAATTAAATCAGTGCAACGTATATGTACCTCCTTCAATGACTTAAAATTCTTGATATGGATGCCTTTAATCTCCAAAGATTGCACCACACATGAATTTTGTGCACTGAAATATCAGTTTTTAAGTTTTTCCTAATCTATAAGTAGATACGTCTTCTACATGAAGGGCATTTAAATTCTGTTATGTCTGATAAAAGTTTAAATTCGATTCCGCAGTTTTCATAAGGACATTTTACGGAGACTCCCATGCCATGAAGAGGAGCACGTTCAATTAGCTGTCTTAAAAACTTTAACTCTTTAACTCTTCAATGGTTCCGTTATAAAGCATATGGTACAGCATAATCGATAGGTTGCTGATAGGGTTCAAACACATAAACATCTATACGATCTTTAAGTAATCGCGGTAAAATGTAGGGACTCTGCCAATTAGCGGCCAAACCTATTTCAAAGCTAATCCAGCTGGCGGTATGTAATTTACGTAATAATGGCTCGCTTAAAAGAACAAAAATGGCGTCGCTTTGATTTACAAAGTTTTTAATAGACTGATAGGGAGGGGGCTTAATATCTTCGAACTCCATCCAAACCGCTTTAGTCTTCAATCCGGAGAACACCTTATGGAAAAAATCAAGATTTGGGTCGTCCCTGCTATGGGAGATAAAAACCATGTTATACATACTTCATCAATTTGAG
>CAYOFB010000002.1:0-20507 GCA_964403145.1 uncultured Candidatus Bathyarchaeia archaeon | reverse complement strand
ATTTAATATAATAATTAATTTTTTGAAAATAAACTTGTTCTCCTTTTCAATAATGATTAATAATTCGTAAAGCTTGAGAATCCATTTTGTAATTTCTTAACGATTTTCATGTGTATTGTTTTCTTCGTTATCATTTGTCATTTTCTTGATGGATATTCATGTATTTGTTTTTGTAAGTATACTTCATGTTTAAGTTTGCTAAAGCCAGGTTCTGGTTCTAAAAAGGTTATTAAAATATAATTGTTTAGAGGGCCACCTAAAAAGGACAAGCAGGGTTATGCTAAGAATTCAAGAGAAAATGCCAAAATATTTTCTACCTATTCAATAGAGATAAGTTATGTCTGATAACTCTTTTATCGGTTCGTCCATACTTGCTGAAATTCTCGCCAACCTTCTTGCAAATCTAAGGTCCGCAGGCAACCTAATTCTATGTATATCAGCTGAATAAAAATGAAGATTTGTTAACCATGCAATGTTCTTCAGATCATTCCGTGTTAGCTGTTCGTTTGGTGGCTTTTCCAAGACTACTTGAACAGGCGACGAAGTGAAGTAATGAATGGTGTAAGGCTTACTGGTCGGGAGCGGTGAGTAACGCCAAGCTCCAGAGGAATATAATTGAGCTATTTTCCCACTTTCTAGGAACCAATAAGTCCCCCAAATTGGCCATGCATAGGCAGGCTTTTCCGATGAAGTATCAAATATTCTCAGAGGGCCTTCTCTTTGAACTCTGATTAATTTCACCTTTTCGAAGCCTCTGCTATTTAAAGTCTTCATTATTGTATTAAGAACCTTGTCTGAATAGAGCTCAGTTATATGACAGATTAAATAATTGTCAGATATTTCCTTATCTTCTATGGGAATTTCATCCGCAATGTTCAACACTAAATCCCTTACCTTATCTGTTTCAAAACAAGGCCTATTTTCTTCATCTTTCCACACATTACTAAGTTTGGCAGTCACTGAATGTTCGTATTCTCCCCATTCATTGAAAAGCTGAACTGCAACTATCGCTCTTCTTTCGTATCCAATAGACGTAGGAACAAACTCGGATGCAAATCCTATGAAAGCCAAAACTCCTTCGATGGGACTTTTTAGTTTCCAAGGTATTCCCCCAAGCTTAGTAAATATGCTTAATGAAAGATTCCAAAGAAAATCGCCGTATTCTCTGTTTTTAAACGGATTTTTTTTGAAATCTTGTCTTGTTCTGTAATATTTTTCGTATGTTCTACCGATGATTATCTGCGTTCGAACATCATTTATCAACTTTCCTTTTATTTTATAATAAGGTCCTCTTAAGCTAGATTTAAATCTGTAAGGCAGGTAAATCATATATAACGCATGTTTCGTTGACTTATGATCTTCTTTGATCATATGAGTTAGCTGATTTATACTTTTATCTACAGCTTTTTCCTCCCAAGGATACCTTATTAATTCAAAATCCAATTCTACATTGAAAACTTCCTTAAATCCCCACCAACGGGATCTATATGCTTTCTCTTCATACTTTTCACTCATCGGTAGGCCTTCGATGACGTCGGACAACAGAGTGGAAATGAAATCTTCTTCCTCTTTTGTGCATCGATATGGAATACATACTGGAATTCTGAAACTGGATTTTTCCGGCGTTCGATACGGACCCAGTTTATGATGTTCCAATGCAAGTATAGGATCATGCTCTTCTCCACCATCAAAAAGTAGGACTGGTGGTTCGATAGGCTTTCCTAATATTATGGATTTTTCACGCCCCATTTTCTCATTCCACCTGCTCTTGTTTAAAAAAATATCTAACAAGACGCACATTCAGGTCTTTATATTCTAAGTTGATTTCTTGGGATATTTCAAACTTGTCCAAGGCTTCCTTCAGAAAAGTAAATTCACCTTTATCTACAAATGATGTGAAATCTAAAAAATCTTCATATATGCTAAGTTCGCTTAATACGGAGCTTGTAACCGGAATTTTTATCCAGTTTAGGGGCACCTTCAAGGACTTTCCCGTGATTTCATCATTAATTATGGCTTCGTCACCCTCTATTTTCGATAGTTTAGTATATCGAGAAATATTTGGAATAGTTTGCGTCTTCCTGTTTTTCCGGCGGATCCATACTGTTCTTCCGACCCATTTTTCTAAGTTTTGGGCTTCAATTTCATATTTCCCTTCCGGTACGAGAAATAGCAATACTTTCCCCGGAACGCTCCCAGCATAAAGCTTCGCTCTTAGCCCCCTCACCGCTATACAAGTTACGGCGTAATCTTCAATCTCCTTTTTGACAACAAAAAGCGGATCATCTTTCACATAATATATCTTTTTTCCCTTTTCTTTGGCAGATGTAACGATGGTTGCTCCTTTTTTCGAGAAGTAAATATCTAGTAATTGATAAATTAACGATCCGATAATTCTTGCTCCTGAAGGTAATCTATTGTCAACGGTCACAGGTTGATAGTTGTCGTCGAGAATGCCTGAAAGCTCGTTGAATAGAGCTTCGTCAATAAAATAGACCTCCCCACCATAGACCGTCGCAGGCCCTTGCTTTAATTGAAGTTTCTTAATGAGATCTATAACTTCAAATTCATGAATCCCCTTTTTTATTTTCGCTTTAAAGCATCGGAAGTCGTTGAAGTTTGGGGCTATACTTAAAAACATATTGCTTTCAAAAGTTCTGTATTTTGGCATCCATCTAAGCAAGCTAGTTTCATCCATTATCTCTCACCATAAGCTGTTTAATGCACTCTTCCTTAATTTTCTCCTTTATTCTTTTCCTAAAGCGAATTAGATTTAAGAAGGAATCCCTATGCCGTCTATTCTGAATTATGTGCTCAATGAACAGTAATGCTATTACGGCAATTATAGGATATGCGGGATGAACTTGCGTATTTAAGTATATAAGAAATGCTATCATTACGCTTAAGAATAAAAAGAGAATCGATTTACCCATGGAAATCCAAAAGGCTTTTTCTGCGTTTACACGGCAGATTTCTTCGGTAGCTGATTTTGAGACTATTATCAGATCCGGATCCTTTTTAATTTCGTACTGTATGTATTTTATGTAGTCTTGTCTTTCTGCACAGGGCAAGATGTAACTCCTATGATAGCCAGCAACCCATAGACCTATCCCTATCATTGATATTTGCTGGATATTCCTGCGGACTATTCCAGCTAAATCTGAGGCAGAAAGCTCAATTGATAATTTCAGCTTCTCATGATTCCTCTTCTTTATAGCTATTTTTTCAGTTTCTTTACCCGAAAGTATAGCCCTAAAAAGTTCTTCAAGGAGTTCTTTTTCACCTTTGCCTATCCGCTTGAATATCGCTTCAAGTTTTGTGAGAATTTTATGCTTATGCCCGCAACGTGCGACTACAAGTGGTTTTAAAAGAAAGGCGATAAACTCCCCGTTATATGCGTCGATTATCTGGGGGATTTCTTTCTTCACTTTTCCGATGAAATATCGTAATTCTCGGTCATTAACAACAGATAGCGAATATAAGACCTTTATCTTGTATTCATTTCTCAGATTATCCCAAGAGCTAATGCATTCCGTAATTAAATTTTGAGCTATTTTCAGAATTTCCGATGAAATAATGGTTGTATCTATCTTTGAACGAAGTATGTCGGTTATTAATGTAGCATAAAAAAGTGCATCAATTGTCTCATTAAGTTGACCTCGACTATTAAATTGCTGAGCTTGATTCACTAGTTCCTGTATAAAATTGAATTTATGGACGCCTTTGCGAATGTTGCAGAGAGCAGTTCCCATATAATAGGCAAGAGCGTATGTCCTGTCAATCTTAACATTTTTCTTAGCCCGTGCAACGCAAGAATCCAAGGTTTTATCAATCGGGTGGGGAATATTTATACAAAAAAGTGCAACAGTGGAGAATATGTAGTCTCGTGGATCAAATGATAAGTCATAATTTTTAAAAAGTATCAGTAATTCACTAATTTTCGAGAGCAAGCAATACACAATTTCTTCATCCTCTCCCGAATTAATAGTTTGCTTTTTATTCGACATATCCTATTCACTAAAATCTTGACCCTAATTTTGAAGAAAGCTTGAACCTTTAAAAAACTATTGTCAAAATTGATTTTAAACACTATTTATTTTTGAGTGCCACTCTAGTTACGCTACAGCCTATTTATATTAGAGGTATTTAGACACTATAAGTTCGCCATGGATTAAAACCTAAGTAATTGACCGATATGGACACAAATCACTAAAGCGTTGCAGAGCCATATTATTCCCAAGCCATCTTCAAACTAGAAACATAATGCAGAAACAAGCCCTTCTAAGGCAAGAAGTTAATCAAATTTGTAGAAAAAACTTCAGGTTGAGAGGCCATCCTTTCTATTTACGCCAGTAATGGGTCAGCTTCGTCTAGCATGCACAAATAGAACGGAAACGCTGAAAAAGAAGGAATAAAAGTAGTTTTTGGCATTTATGTAATTAGTGATATGGTTGAGGAGGAGATTATGGTGGCTTCCTTTCTGTCACGTAAATTGGAAAGAACGAGCGATTTATTGAAGTTGGGTGCCTCTAACCAAGTTTCTGAGTATGAGGAAAGATTTCGATATCTTCCAGAGAAGAAGATCAGAAAGTTCTTAAAAGAACCAATCAAGTTATGGCATTACATAAAAGCCAAGAACACAGAAGAACTATTACATAAACTCAAAAAGATAATAGAAATAATTGAGATGCCGATAGAGAAGCTGGATGTGTACTGAAGAGACTTGAATCATACATGAGTAATCGAATAATACCTTGAAAAATTGAAAATACACTTGCCGATATTAAATAGACCATTTTGCTTTTACGTGGAAGTGACAAAATTATTGCGTGTTCAGCAACATCAAGTTGTTATTAACCACTAGCTATTTAGTTAAAAATGTAAATAAGCGTGAGTTAAAGGCTTAGTCGAAACATTACGCTGTTACAGATCGACAGCATCGCTTGGCAAATTGGAAAAGTAATGTATGCGTGCAAATACAGAAAAGAGATCAGCCAAAAAAGCATAGAGCATTATCTAACAAGAAAAATAGGCGTCGAAAAACCCTGGCAAACAGAATGGCAATAGAGCTAACCAAGTTCATAGAGAAGATTTAAGAATTACAAAGTGATAAAGAGATGAGTTCCTATCGTAGAAGAATCCCCTCCTCTTGTGAAAGAATTTACCCTTCTTTTTTGACGCACGATGAATATTTACAAGAAGCTTATTGAACTTGGCCTTGTTAAAGTAACTAGTTAAAAGGGAAGAAAAAGGAGATTTGGTGCTAAGTTCTAGGTAAATTTACTCTTCCTTCTCAATTTGATATTTTGCTTTAATTTGTTTCAGTGTTTCCTCAACTTTCATATCAATAGTTTCAGGTCTTATTCCACCGGTGCTTTTAGCTTCTATTTCAAGTGTTATTTTCAAATCAGTTTCATTTCCTCGTACATCTTTTCGCAGAGGTCTTACAACGCCGGCAAATATCTCAGGGAATTTGTCCCATGGAATTTCAGCTCTGATCCATACACTTTTGAATAAGTGCTGAGGCAATGGTTTCATTTCTTCTTCAATTAACTCCTCCTCAATAGGTCTTTCTACTTCAATTTCGGTTGGTATTTCACCTTTAATACCGAGTTCTGGAAGTTTCTCTTTCTTTATTATCCAGAACCCCTCGCCAATAGAGATGCTTTGATCCACATCTTCCGCGTAGTATATTTTAGAAAATGATTTCCCGTCGCCTATACCCAATCCAAAGAAGCCTTGGGAGACTCCAGATTTCACGGATTCCGTTAGGGCTTTCTCTCCTTCCAGCATTGGAAGGTGCTTCCATTTGAGGAAGTTTTGATATAATTCCTGCAGATTACACATCCCTTTCTCTTCTGCCTCAGTTGAGAATCCCTTTAATAGTAAAAGAGGATCAATTTGTGGAAGCAGTTCCTGATTATCTTCCAGGAATTTCTTAACTTTCTCAGAAAGTTTTTCAGCAATGAGATAAGCTCTTGTGCCGAGATCAAAATGGGTAATGCCTTTTGCAGATGGTATTAAAATATGCCTATAGCATTCGTATAACATCTGTATACTTTTCTCTTTCGTTTCTTCTAATCTGGTTTTCAACATTTTTCTCTGTTCATCACTCAATGTCATTTTGAGTGAGGTATCTTCATCTATCTTCTTAAATGCAAGAAAGTCCCTTACGCTCTCTTTTAATTGACTAACATTATTCTTATCTGCAACTAAGAAGATAAGGGCGTTTTTGAACTTTCTGAAAGTTGCTGCATAATTTTCCAAAATGTTTTCGACAAATTCTCTGGTTGTTTTTTCTGGCCAACACCTCTCAATTGGAAGTATAACCATGCTTATTTTCGGAATGTCATGAACATCTTTTGGTTCTTCGGGCCAAAGCGCTATTTCCAGATCTCTACCCACATTTTCTTTAATGAGTGAAAATATCTTATTACGTATTTCTTCATCCCTTATCGTCTCTTTCTTATCTATGTGAATTTTGTTAATGTTCGGCTGCGCACTGAACCAATAAAAGTCACCCTCGAAATAGAGATACCAGAGATTTCTTGTAAGTCTGCTTATTACATCTCCTATTAATGGATTTACTTCTTTATTGACTAAAACACATACCCTAATTAGAGGGAGGGTTACTCCTCTTTTTCCTTCTCCTATTCCAGTATGAATGAAAATTGAAGTAGCTATGCCTTTAGCGAGTCCGTATTTGGCAAATTCTCTTAGCTCATTATCTATGTCTACGGCATTTTTCTCGATATCAAGAGTTATTGCCCCTCTGAACTCGTCCCCTATACACTTTATCAGTTCCTCCCCTATCGACGGATTACCTAAATTTATATTGCATGGTAGGATTAGCGGTGATGGGTCTCTCTTAAATAAATCAGCAACAACCCAAGCCAGTAGTCTAAGAGCACCCCTCGTTCTTTGAAATTTGTAATGAGGCCCCCATTTATCCATTAATACATCTATTGTTTCAGGATGGAAAGGAAATGCTCTGATTATTTTCTTCTTGTATTCGATTTCCCTAACCCTTTTAGGAACATCGTTGCCAAGTGATAAATAGAGCTCAAAAAATTCTTCTGCAACTCTTTCGTGCTCTTTTTCATCTCCAACGGTTTCAAACAACCTTCTCCTTATAATTTCATAGATCTCCTTGCCTCTAACCGGAGTTTCTATAGTTTCAACTCTACCAAGATATCTCTTCGTCTTTTCTAACAATTCTGCAGGTGCCTCAATGGTGCTGGCAGGAAGGCTAACTATCATAACGCTTCTTTTAAGAGAACTAACTACCTCAGAAAGGTGTTGCAAGAAGGATAACGTACCATCAGTTAAGTTTGTTTCTTCCTCTCTGTCAAAAGCTTGAGTTTTAACTAGATAATGAATGAATTCGTCTATCAATATCACGAAGGGCTGAAGCTCCTTGAGAATAGGAAACAGGACTTCCTTCCCTGGGCAAATTCTTTTTTCGTCGTGCTCTCTTATTTTCTCGTAAGCCTGCTTTCCCCCGAGTTGGAATAAGATTTCGCCCCAAAGAGTATTGATGGTTATGCCACCGCATTTTCTCCCGCGAATAACGTCCAGTTCCTCCCCATCGATAGCAGCTATTCTTACTTTTGGGACTTGTCCGGCTATTTTCTTTAGTTCTTTTACTAGATCGCTCTTTTCGAGTTTTTCAGCATTACGATAAAGATGATAAACAGCAATGAGTGAGTGAGTTTTCCCTCCTCCAAATGGGGTTTCGACTCTTATCACGGAAGCTCCGCCTTTTCCTAAAAGTCTTTGATTGACATTTTTCAATAGGTCGGAAAGGCCTTCTGTCAGATAAGTTCTCTTAAAAAACAGTATCGGATCTCTATAATCGATAGCTCCACGATCATTGATGACGTCTCCGAGTTTCGCTACGAATATTGATTCGTCTATTTCTCCCTTTCTTATGTTTTTCTCAGGTACCGCGACTTGCCACCAAGGTTTCAAGACCATCTTATTCACCTTTAACATAATCCATAATACTAGGTTGTTTCCTGAATTTTAAATCTCTTTTTGAAAGCAGTAAACCTTGAATAAGTTTCTTTTCCTTACTTTCTTCTAGGATTTCTGAAAGAGCTTGTGCAGCGACCCAGAACGCTTCACTCTGCAAATAACCAGTTTGGCTAAGAAATTCTTCAAGTTCCTTTCTTTTATTCTCCTCCCATAAGATGCAAGCGTAATGTAAAGCATCTACTATAGGTAATTTCTGTTTTTCTGCCTTCTTCCAGATGCCTTTTAAATCCTTCCTCTCCTTTGGGCCTAAAACGCTTATCCATTCCTTTTCCTTCTTGACTAGTCCATTATTCCATAGATCTGTTATTTCTATCCCGCTAGCTTGTGCTAGTTTTCTAGCCTCATCAAAGAATACTCTTTTATTTCCATAAGTCCAGCGCCATGTGATGTAAAATCTGGTTAACGGATCGATAAGGCCTAATTCTGCACCTTTCAAGATTTTTCTAAGCACATATTCTATTACTTCCGTCCTCACATAATTCAAGAGTTCTTTTACACTCATCGCTTCTCCAGTTAATTTCTTAACCTTAGCATACCTTCCAAAAACTTCAACCGCTGGACCTATCGCGGATATGAAGAAATCTGCTCCACCGATTCCTTGCTTCCAAAAATATTCCAATCTTTCATGAATTCTTTCTCTTAACTGTTTAGCGACATTCTTGAAATAAACTTCTTCATTTGATCGTCTTTTACGGCAGATCATAAAGATTGAAGATGCCAAAGCAGCGCTTTCTTGAGCTCTTTGTCGCCCTTTCCTCTCAGTGTGAACTGGCCAAGATGCAGAAAGCGTAAAACCTGAATTTAATAACGCGCTTATAATGGCTTCCCATGCCTCAGTTGATTTATGGGCAAAAACTATCCCGGCTATTCCCTCAGACTTGAGAACTCTATTCATTTCTTGGAATGAATGTCTAAGCATCCTTTCGAAAAATACCTTTGCCTTTTCGGAGCCACCATGCTTTGATGGGTCAGCTATTATCTCTTCTGATTTAGGCGTCAATGGAGTGGAAAAGATATCTGGGAGAATATCGCTTAACACTCTCTTTAGCCATACATAAAAGAAATCTGAAAGGTCTGCGTAAGGTATGTTATCATAGTAGGGAGGATCAGTAATTATTATGTCAAAATATTCGTTTTCATAAGGAAGCTTAATCGCAGATCCTTGTATAATTTCCATAATGGCTAAATTGGGAATTCGATTGACCTTAACGTTTAAGATTGAATTCAAATGATTTTGAAAACTGCCTCCAAAACCTGAAAACGGATTTATTTCTATATAGTCCCACTTCATTTCGAGAGTGCCAAATTGATCGGGCTTTCCTGCAACAGATTCAGAAGCGTTATTCCATCTTGTCAGTGTGTTTGAAGTTGTTGTTAACTTAGAAAAGCATAAAGCTATGTAGCTACCGAGAACTTGGACGTATTCTTTTTGTTTATAAGCATTCATCATCTCCTTAAGAGCTTTACGTATTCCTTCTACAAACGAAATTAGAGAGAGTTTCTGTCGGAAATTGAAAAGATCACACCATTTCTCTATTCCATATCTCTGAACTCTGAACCCTAAAGTTTCTTTAGGTGGTAGGGATTCTACAGGAAGAGGATCAAATCCCCACTTCTCTTTTAACTCCTTAATTTTTATTTCTAAGTATTTCTGTGCTTGTTGAAAAATCTCCACGTCCCTTTTGTTGCAGATCCTGTAAAATTTTTTCCTTTTTTTCGGATGATGAAGTACAACAGCAATCATTCTTTCCCCAGACATTTTATGACGGAATAATTTTCTTATCGTATTGTCATCGATAGTCGTTCCACAAATAGGGCATTTTGCATTTGCTTTTTTCACAAAACCTTCGGAAGGATTAAAGTCAATCTTATCTCCTTCTACTATTTCAAAATTTATTTCTTTCTTTTCCTTGTTTATTATCGGCTTATAAGCGATTTTTCTATTCTCTTTTTTTGCTAACCAAAATTGCTTTATTAAAGGGATTTCAGCCCCGCATGAAGGACACTTTATTGTTCTTGCCCAAATATAGCCGATGGGGATGTTCCCCTCAGGATCCGGAGGATAAAATCTTCCGATTTCCTTTTTAACTTCTTCTAAAATCCATTCTCCCCATTTTTTGACATCTTCAATAAGTGGATTATATTCTTCTTCGCCAGTAAGCGTTTTATTTGACTTTCTTTTTGCCTTTCCGTATTTTTGCGGATATTCCAATGTTGCTTTTAAAATCAAAACGGCCACAGGATTATATTCTAGAGCATAAGTTTCGCAACCGAGCCTTAGGGCCTCTAAAGGGATAGAGCCCCCACCAGCAAAGCAATCTAGCAATTTAGGCGGGGCATTCGGGTAGTTTTCCCTAATTAACTTCCTAGCTTTTTCTATAATCTGCTTGTTGAGGGAATTCTCCCACCTACATAGCTTGACAATGAACTTCGTCAGTTCCTGTCTTTTCTTTTCGTCTCCAGGATCCTTCACAAGAGAAGCAAAAATTGCTGCTCTACACGCAGCTAAGGGTCTTCGAGCCCACCATATATGCAGAGTAGAAATATGCCCATGTCTAATATTTTTCTCTCTAACTGATTCAGCACTTACTTCTTTTATTGGAAAACAGACTTCTATGAGCCTTTTATCCATTTTCTCACCTATGCCGGTATTTTAAGCATAACCTTCAAGGTTTTTCTTCTTTTCCTTATCTCTTCATGGAAAGGTCCAAAGGGTTTCTTATCAACTGAAAGTAAAGGATTTCTCTTATTTGAACATAAGTTCATTAGATAAGAAATCAGATAATCTGGTTTACTATAAGTATAGCTATCGATTGGAGCAAAAAATCTGAATTCTGGTTTTTCGTTGATTTTAGTGGCCATATAAACCAAGGGAAGATCAAAGCCGTTAATAATTTCATTTATAGCCTTTACACGACTTTTAATATCATCATCTGATACCCTTTCACAAAAAACATGCCAAAGTACAAGACTATCAAATCCAAAAAGGCTGAAACTCAATGCTTGTTGTAGACCATCATAGAAACTCTTTTTTATGTCACGAAAGAACTCGACTTCTACGGCTACTAACAAAAGATTGTCAATTACTTTCTTTATATCTTCAAATGCAAAGATAAAATCCACTTCTAATCTAGGAGGGACATCAGTTTCCCACCAGCTCATCCATATATCCTTGAACTTCTTAGTAGTGAGATTTGTATGAGTGAAAATCCTCTTCAATCTAGAAGGCCTTTTCTCCTCAAATACCTGCGCTAGGTTTCTGACAAGTGATTTTTCTGTTTCAAACGATTTAATCATTTACATCGCCTTGGTTGCAACTTTTTTCCATTCATCTACATCGACCAAGTACCTAACAACTTCCACAATTTCCTTTGGTTTCAAATTATTAGCTGGATTTTGTATTAAGTATAGCCTAGGGTTCGTAGCTGCATTCGTTACGACATATAACCAATATCTCTCGCCAAATCTTTGAGCATTTATCCATTCATTTGGAGTTAATACTATTTTTCCTTCTCCAGCTCTGGCTTTAACTTCAATATACCTTATTTCTTTACCATCCTTTGATTTTGATCTAATGTCGAAGCCGAGGTTTTGTTGAGATACATCCTCGGGGTCTCTACCATGAGCTCTCTCGTACTTCATTGAAACTTCCATGCCTATTCTCTCAATTTCTGCATCACTTTTCAAATAGTCCTCGATCTCTCTGAGAGGTAAAACCGCAGCGATTCCAACTACTTCTGGAGGAATTAAGGCTAAACTCTTCTCCAGCTCTATCTCCTTCAAAATCTCCTTTTTCCTTCTCTCTAATTCTCTAATCCTTTCCTCCTCCCTTAGAATTGCAAGTCTATACTTATCCTTGCCCTCTTTTTCCTGCTTTACTTGTAATTTCAGTAGCTTGACCTTTTCCTCCTCTAATAAGTAATCAATGGATTTCGTTGAATATTCTCTCTTGATTCTAAGCTCCCTTTCTCTCTCCCTTTTAAGTTTATCCCTGTAATTTGAGAGTAATCCTATTGCAAAATTTACAATTTCGTCCTTCTTGCTTGCCAACTGAATAATTTCATCTGGAACTTTAACTTTAGCTGGCTTAAGATCCCATAAAATTGATGGATTCACTTGCCTCGCCTTTCCTTCCTTGTCCATATAGATTGCGAATAATCTTCTTCCTACAACAGAATGCAAACCATCTCTTATTTCACCTATGATGAACCATATCACCCCGTTCAGCTTACCATCTGGATCGTAGAAAACCGCCCCACTTCTCAAGACATCTTTAAACTCTCGGATGAATTTCTCCACAACAACCTCTAACAGAGGATGCCCTGGGGCTACAAATTCTGCTTCAGGATCCTCGAAAAGCTTTTCCTTATCGAATGATATTTTCGGGTAGTATTTATCCACCTTTCCAAATCTATTTTTGAAGTTTACGGAAATCCTTCTAAGCTCCGCAGGAACGTAAACGCGGTAAAATCCATCCTTTCTCTTCTCGATTCTCCCTCCAAACATCTGAAAAGCTTTTATAAAGAAACTTTCAATATATTCAGGTATTAATCTATTTTCCCTTGCTTTTTCCATCTCATTCTGTAATCTAGCAATATCTATGAATTTCACTGCTAAACTTTCAGCTAAAGCTTGTTTTGCCCTGTGTATAAGTCTCTCGTCTGGAATATCTACCTCTTTATAGATTTCTTCCCAGGTCTTTTCCCCAGCTAAAGCCTGCTTTATCAATCGATCTAGACTTATTCCCTCATAGATCTCGCCAATAACATCAAAAACCTTATCTCCTATCTGTTTTCTCATAATCTCCAATTTAAATAGGATTTTTTCTAGTACTTTCCCTTCTCTAGTATCAACAGCGACCAGATTGTAGACATGAACCTCGTGGGTTTGCTTATACCTATGTATTCTTCCCATTCTTTGTTCCAATCTATTGGGGTTCCAAGGGATATCGTAGTTTATCATCAGCCAACAACACTGGAGATTTATTCCCTCTCCAGCTGCTTCCGTTGCGACCATTACTTGTTTCTCGTGCCAGAATTCTCTTTCCGCATCAATTCTTTGATCCTGATTCATTCCCCCATGAATAAAGGTAACGCTATATCCCCAGCTTTTTATCTTCTCTACCAGATAGTCCAAAGTATCTTTAGCTTCTGTAAAAACTAGGAGCTTAACCTTCGGTTTTTTATGCAACATAAGCTTTTCCATTACTTTTTTCAATTCTACAAGCTTGGTCTCAACTTCTATCCTCTCAACTTCTTTAGCAATTTTTATGAGCTCAGAAAGCTGATCAATTTCCTCCCTTAGTTCATCTAAATTCTCTGCTAAAGTTAACCTGAGTAGCTTTTCTTCATACTTCCACCTCTCTTCTTCAGGGAGATCTTCTAATTCCTCTAACTCAGGAAATCTCTCTTCTTCCTTAAACAATCTTGCTTGTCTATACATTTCCTCGAGGCGCTTCTTTCTTCTTTCCAAAGATCTTCTTATTGCCCTTACACTTGAAGCAAGTCTTCTTTGGAGAATAAGTAATGCTAACTGGACGTTTCTATTCTCTCTTTCAACTGCTTTTTGATAATAATTAAAAACATAACGTGTAACTGCTTCGTAAAGCTTCCTCTCATGTGGTGATAACGTATACCTTATCGTGTGGATATAGCGCGGAGGAAACAGTGGTCTATTGTTAAAATCTTTTAAGTCTTCTTTCATTCTCCTCAATAAGAGGGGATTTTCTCTTTTTCTAGTAGCCTCCCTTAGAGTTTCGGGAGTGAACATTTGCGGTTCTAGCAAATCCAGTAATAGGAGAAAGTTGTAAGGATCCCCCTTATGAGGGGTAGCTGTGAGAAATAGGAGATAGGTGGTCGTTTTTGATAGAACTTCACCAAGCTTATATCTCTGGGTTTTCTTAACTTCCGCACCATACTTGTATGCTGCCATTTTATGGGCTTCATCGACTATCACTAAATCCCACCTAACTTCCTTAAGGGTATCCAGTACGTCATTTTGCTTCGCAAAATCCATGGATGTTATGCACTGATTCCTTTCTTCCCATATATTTTTGCCCCATGCAGCATTCATCACATTCCTATCTATTATTTCAAAATGCTCCTTGAATTTCTCCTTCATTTCCCTCTGCCATTGATATTTTAAATGGCCAGGAACAACAATTAAGCACCTTTCGATCAAACCCCTGAACTTTAACTCTTTAAAGATAAGGCCAGCCATGATGGTTTTACCTGCTCCGGGATCGTCTGCAAGCAGGAATCTTATTTTTGGCTTCTTAAGAATAACTTCGTAGACTCCTTCTATTTGATGAGGTAGAGGATCTATTTTAGAAACACTTACAGCATGAAAAGGATCAAAATCATATGCGAGCCTTATTCTTTGAGCTTCTATCGAAAAGAAAAATTTTTCAGGATCTCCTGAAAACCCCACAATAGCTTCTTCGGGTATGACCATTATCCTTTTTAGTTCTTCATTGAGTAAAATTTCTCTGTAGAACCTTTTGCTATTTAGTCCTTCCGCGTAAAGTTCTATATAATCACCTTTCTTTTCTATTTTGACAACTCTAAGTGGCTCTTTCCATCTATTACTTCTAAGGATACAATTTTCCCTAATTTCCGCCATCTTTCTAACCTCAATTGTTTTTCAAATAATTGATATTAACTTAGGGTCCCACCAAGTGTACCTTCATTAATAACATAAGCCATACTTTTAAAATTGTTTTGTCGAGAGGTTCGACTGGTTTAATTGGCACAAAAGGGGCGCAATTAATTAAAAAGTTATCATACGCCTTATTCTAACTGATTTGCCCGATATTTCTAAGCATTCAACTCTAGAGCGCTTGGAAACCAAAAGAAGTTAGAAAAAATTAAGGTATGGTTTTTACAATCATGTTATTACTCCAATTTTTCTAGCGCAGCTTTAATTAATTCCATATCTTCCATTAGTCTTTTATTCGCTCGTTTCAGCCTAATAATTAGGACTGAAAAACCGTTCAGTTTAAGCCCTGTTTCTATAAAAGTTTTCAAGATTTCTCTTTCTCTTTCTGTTAGAATGTATTCCCTCATGGAAATCGCCTGTAGTTTACTATAGCAGTAACATTTATATATCTCTTTTCGATTTTCTGTGATGGAAAACAATTACAGAAATCAACAGTTGTAATGGGAGTTGAGGTGATAAAAAGATGCATATGAAAGATGTTAGTGGTTCTTTAGAAAGAATAAAAAATAATGACGAAGTAAGTGCCCGTCGTTACTCTGATGAATTGGAGTTTCTACGTAAGTCGGCGATGGTTTGCCAAACGTGGCTGTTGAGTGTTTTAGGGATGTTTCTGGGAGGGTTGCGGGGGCGAGGTCTGGCTTGTTTCCAGAAAAATGCTGGAGAAGATGATAGAAAAGATCGGGAAGATAGAGAAGATTTTGGAGAGACCATAGGAGGCCGTCCAAGTGCACAGCAAAGAAACGGACGATGCAAAGGAGTTCTTCAAGCTTAGAGATCACCTCCTTGAGCTTGCAGGCAAAATCTCAGAGAAGTACACGGTTCACTCAAAAATTCGAGTTGTGAACTTACTGCTGAGACACGTATGCGAGAGATGCATCATAGAGCTTCTCAGCAACCCGGTTCAGAGTGGCAGGGAAGACATGTTCGATAGGATCTGGAGGAACATGCACAGCTACGCCGTCACGCTCTTTCTTGAAAGGCTTAAGAATGAACTCACCTCAAGGAAAATCGCAGTTGCCGTTGTCTCTGAGAGTGAACGCCCAACAGGAAGATACGACGTCCTAATCACAAACGGCAGAACAACACAGATACTCCATGATGCATTAGGAAAGCATATCTCAGTCGAGTTTAAGACCGGCTTGAATATCGACTTCACACAGCTAGAGAAGTACCTCTGGAACAACATTTCCCTAATTCTAGTTCGGGTGGAAACAGGTCACGTCGTGACCCTCAGAACGGATGAATGGAGAGAGTTCCTCAAATCTTCACTAAAGGACAGAATAGACAAAGCTGAGAGAATACTTGAAGGTAAAACGTTGCTTGTGCCAGGAAAAGACTGCCTTGAATGCCCATTAAACACCTGCAGATTCAATAAACATGATCCTAAAAAGGAAGGATTTACAAAACCGGAAAATCTAACGAGGCTCTTGGGAAACTTCAAGGAAAATCTCTATCCGGCCATAGAGAATGCAGTAAAGGCAGTGCTCGCAGAAATTGATTGTCGCACCACTTCGGGGGATGGGTATTTTCTTAGCAATTCAGCAGAGGTGAAGGATGCTGACCAGCAGAAGAGAGTTTAACCGCAGAGAGCTTAGGGGATTCACAATTGTCGCTAAGGGTGATAAAAATGGTTGGTGAAGGCACATATTTGGTTAGGTCTTACAGTCTGGATAGATGGTACTGGAGGAGACAGAGAAGCTGTAGGCATGTCTATGCTGTATTCTTTTTGGGTAGACTTTGCACGCGAACAACTTGGATGAACCCAAGGCAGAATATGTGATAGACTATGAGCGAAACAAATGATGAGAAAGTTGTGTTCGCCGCCATTTATGCTAGAACTTCCTCTCCAAACCAGAAATCTAACTACAGTATTGAGGGGCAGGTTAATCAGTGTTGGAGTTACTGCCAGCAACGCGGATGGATCGTACGTTATGTTTTTATAGACGAGTGCCAAAGCGGAAGAACTATCGAAAGACCTAAGTTTCAGCTTATGCTTGAAAAAGCCAAGAATAGCGAAATAGATGTCATAGTTTTTTGGAAGCTTGATAGATTCTGCCGTTCGCTAGTTGACTTAGTAAACATTGAAAGAATGTTGCGTAGCTACGGGGTAGGTCTCTGTAGCGTTACAGAATTTATCGACACTACTACACCTGTAGGGCGATTTAACTTTCGTAATCTAGCATCGGTAGCAGAACTAGAACGGGAACTAATAGGTGAAAGGGCAAGACTTGGGCTGCATGCCCTTGCACGAGAACATAAATGGCCTAACCCGCATCCGCCGCTTGGATACGACAGAAACGAAGACGGAACACTTGTAACTAACTCAAGCGAAGCTAAACTCGTCCGAAAAATATTCAGCATGTATATTCGCGAGAAATCCATGGCTCAAGTAGCGTTCCAGCTGAACAGAGAGGGCATTCGAACAAAGAATGGCGGGAAATGGACCGCTAGAGCGGTAAGAGACATAATAACAAACAATCTTTACATAGGAGATTTTTGCGTTGCAGGCGTTAAGGAGCATGTAGAAAAGTACCGTATTTTAAGTGATGAAACCTTCCAAAAAGCACAGGAAATCCGACGCCGGTTTGAGAAAAAAGGTGCAAAAAGGCCTCTTGTGTCGTTAGATAGAAAGACAGCAAAAATCGAAGAAGTTATGAGAAGATATTACTTAGCCCTCAGAAAATTCGGCATATTAAACTTCCTTGAGGAGGAGAACCAAAATTGCTCCACAATCAAAATTTTTCCTCTCGAAATATAAAATGCAATAAATGTGGAAGTTATAATTTAATCGAGCTCTTTAATGGGCAAGTTGTATGTGCCGATTGCGGTTTCGTAATTACTCAATCTGCTTCGAGCTATGATAAAAATGACCATATAAAAAGAAACGCTAAACGATCCAGAATTTCACTAGAATTAGAAGAACATAAATTAAAAAGTGAAACTTGGTCAAGAGCACCGTTTCCCTTAAATATTAAGTTTGAAGAACTGCTCAAGGAATTGCGAATTTATGATTCGTTAGAAAAGAATATGGTTCTTGCACTATATGAGATTACAAGAATTGTGTTGAATCTTTCGTTAACTGAAGAAGTTCTTATAGAAGCTACACGAATATACGAAAAACTAGCGAAAAAATGCAACTTTAAAGGAAAGTCGATGAAAGCTATGTGCTCAGCAATTGTATATGTTGCAAGCAAAAGGGCAGGAGTGCCGTGCGGCCTACGTGAAGTAGCGTATGTAGCCAGAGTTTCTTCAAATAAAGTCTTTAAATGTTGCGAATTTATTCTGACCCAACTTAATAGTGCCGCTTCTATGTGGAGTGTTAACCCCTATATCCGCCGCGTCTGCCAGCTTCTTGGAGTAAAGAACCAAACTGTTGAAATTATTGAAAAGATAATGTTAATAATGCATCGAGGTGGTCATAGAAATGGAAAAAGCCTGCCTGGGTTAGTTTCTGCGAGTATATACATAGCTTCAACGCTCATAGGTGAATGCAAAACTCAAAGAGAAATAGTTGAAGTAACACGCGTAACGGAAGCAACACTTCGTGCAAGGTACAAAGACATAGTTAAAAATCTGCTTTTCACAGTGATCATTTAGAACTAGACTGTGTTAAGGTTAGAAGAAACGATCTAAGTGCAATTTGTCGAAATATGTATATTTCTTCTTTAATTGGCTGAGGCAACCATTCTTTTCGGCTATCTCTATAAAGTTCTTGAGAACTTTTTCTCGCTTAATTATCCACTCAGCAATTCTGATGAGCTCGCGTTTCTTTATTAGTTTCCTGCTTTTTCCACATTTTCTGCAACGATAGGCTTGGCCGTTGTATTTCATGATTTCACCACATATTGGACATTTGAAGACTATCTCCTCATCGAAGCACTCTAGGATATCGGTTCCTAAAAGCTTAGTAAGCTTCTCAGCAGGCTTCTCCTTGCGTCTATATCTTTCTGTTTTCTTAGCAACTATTTCTGAAACTTTTTGAAAAACATCCGGTTTGACAAAGGCTAGATTTTCATCAATAACTTCTACTTTGCCAAAAAGCTTGCTCATTTTTTCGCCTGTGCATCTTGGCCTTCCGATATAGACCGGATTTGTCAATATTTTGGCTATATCTTGCCCTTTCAGCATTTTTTTCAGCAAATGTCTATAACGTTGGTTTACATATCTGGCTACTTTGCCATAATCTTTTAGCATCAGAAATCTATCAAAAATACTCGTTATCAGCGGTTGATATTCCGGGTCTTTGGCGATCCATGTTCCGCTTTTTTTGTAGCCGAGTGGAATAGGGATATTCCATCGCTTATTTTTGAAGTTATAAATCTTTGAACGCATCGCAGCATATTCTCTACTTCTATTGTCTTTGTCCGCTGTTATGGCAGATACTGCAGTCTTAATCATGTCCCCTAGACGCTTGAGGTCAATTTCCTCTTCCGGAGTAACCGTAGTTATGCCCAGTGCACGTAGCTGTAACATAAAGCCTAAGAGATCGCATGAGTCCCTTCCAAGCCTATCGATGTTACATACTAACAACTTATCAATTAATCCGAGCTCTGCAAGACGCAATATCATGAAAAGCTTCCTACCGCTTAGCGTGGTACCAGTTTTTGCGTCAACGAACCAGTAAATTTTCTCAGCTCCAATAGACTTGGCGAGCTTCCGTAGCTCATCCTTTTGGGCTTCTAGGCTCATACCCTGTTTAGCTTGTCGTTCAGTACTCACCCTTACGTAAGCGGCGACCCTTAAACCTCCATACCCAGCATTTTCAACATCATCTACGTCGAATAAGGTGGTTGCCGCCCAATCCTTTAGGCTTTTATTATCCGTACGCAAATTTATTTCATCGGTTGCTCGCTTCTGAGTCGCCTTATCACCTTTGGATTCAGAAACGTTGCCTAAAAACCGCATTAATGTCAAAAGCGGAACGCATGGCGAACAAATATTCAATTGTACAAATAACGAAGCACATAATAACAGAAAAAGTATGATTCCGCACCCGGCTCTAAGCCCAAAAATGTGATTCCACGGATGTTTAAAGCATTCAAGGTTTGATTCTCCACCTATCCTACACGGAAAAAGTGTGAATTCATATAAAGTCTTTCGAAAATCTTTTAAGTTTTTGATGATTCGGTCTGCCAAGGCAGAGCGTATCATACATGATTTATAAAAGTTGCGAAAACTTCTAATCATATCTACTACGCCTTGTTTCTGTTTTTAATAACTTCAGCCAGATTGGCAATCTCGCCAGGAATGTGGAAACTTGGATCTCATCTTCTTCGGAAAGTATGATGTCGCGTAGTGTAGAGTTTTTGGGTAGTTGGGAAAATGCAAAATCTTTGATTTTTCGAATGTTTATCTTTTTAGGCAATGGCTTTCGCCTATTAGATGTTGATAAGGCGACCATCAGGAGATTGATGAGAATACGGCTTTAAAAAGAATTATGCGCATAAAATTACGTAATATCGGTTTTTGACTGCATAACCGTAAAACTTTCTCGGTTAAACTTTTAAGGCGGCTTCACAAAATTCAGGTTGGTAAAGAGTCAAGTCACTGTGAATGGCAGGGCTGCGATATGTCCAGTTTGCAGTGGAGCTTCACAAAGTTCAGGTTGGTGAGGAGGTATGGCGTTAGGGGGAAGGCCTAAGGATGGGCCAGGCCACAGGCCTCTGAACATAACGGTTAGGAAAGACATCTACGAGGAGCTAAAGAAGGTTCCTAATAAATCGCGCTTTATTGAGGATGCAATTCGTCCGATT
>CAYOFB010000001.1:0-40473 GCA_964403145.1 uncultured Candidatus Bathyarchaeia archaeon | reverse complement strand
GTTTCCTTCAGCTCTTGGATTATTGAATCCGTTAGTTTCGAAACCGAGCTCTCTCTGTTGCCCTTGGTTGTCCTGGATTCCGAGGAGATGTAGATAGACCTGCAGATGGATCCGTAGATCGCATTGCTCTGCCCGTCCACCAGTCTGATTTCAAGGTTGAGCGCATTCGCCTCCTCACTCATCCCCATCACCGTAGACGATTTCCTCGATCATCAGGTCTATGAGATCGGTTAATTCCTCGTCCTTCCTAACGACTCGCCTTTTTCCAGAAGCCTCAGACCTGTCGTAAACCTTGATCCATCCTCTCTTCTCGAAAACCCTGTCAGCCTCAGGGGTTCTCGCATACTTCGTAGCGAGGATGACAAGCTTTTTCACCTGCTGTACACCCCCTCCTTGTAGACGATTTTGAAAATCAGGTCCCGAATTCTTCTACCCTTGATCACGTTGTCCGCCGTGATGGAGCCGTCCTCGAGGATGCTTACCCTCAGCTCTTCCAGACCAACGACATGGCGTTCGACCAGAAACACATAGAGATCCTCGAGAAGCTGCCTCTTATCGAACTGGTCCTCAACGCCATGCTTTCTCGCAAATCTCTCAATTTCATCGACGATTCTCTGGGCCACCTCGCTTACTGACCTGACCTCAGCCTCGCTTATCGTAAGAGTGACGCTCTCAACCTCGGACATCTTTCTTACCGAAACATTGCTCTTAATTAGAGAGCATAGATTCTGCGGAGAAATGTTAACTAAGTTAACATGATTAACGTCGGAAAATTGATATACCAAATAAAACTCAGCTTACTTTTCTGAGGAGGGATCCAATTGGAACTTGGCCAAATTCAGATAACAATTAAAGGAATTGCTGGCGTGGCAAAGCCGTTTCCTCAAGGCGGAGTGTGGAGGCTAACCATACCAAAACAAATAGTCAGAAAACATAACCTAGACAAGACAAGGGAAAAAGAGCATTTCTATTACATTTTCTTGGAGACGGACAAGGGATTACTTTTGATTCCATTGGATAAAGTTGTAAACCCAAAAAATCTAAGAGACGCTCTCCGTTTCATCGAGGTTTCTGAGAAAGACCTGGAAAACATCGACGTGATATTTGAGCAATAGCTCCTAAGTAAGATGTTTATCGATAGGATAAAAGTACTATTCCTCCTAAATGCATTGGTCGCGTGTATCTCCGCCTATCGTCTGCTCAATCTCTCGTTGTTCATACTTGTCCCGCCGAAACCTTCACATAATCTCTATCAAATCTATCAATCCTTGATTAGCAATCCCGTAGTCGTTTTCTGGTCCTTATTTGGTTACGCTTTGATATCGACAGTAACAATCTATTCGCTTTACCGGGGAAGGAAACTATATGCTTCCCCAGCCTACACTCTCCTAGAAAGCATAAGCAAAAATCTTTACGAAGCCGATCCTAATAGCAGATGCGTCAGACTAGCCCGAGAAATTTGCACAGTACTCGGGGTTGATGAGCCTAAAATTCTCATGACAAAAGAAGATATTCCCAACATAATATCGGCCTCTTCAAGAAAGAAGAAGTTCATTCTCATACCCGAACTGATCAGCGCTAATTTGAACGATGAAGAGCTGAAAGCAGTACTTGCCCACGAGATATGGCATATTAGATCAGATCTCACCTTCGTCACCTATTGGAATGTTCTGTTTGACAAGATTTACTTAATCCTCCCCCTTGTGATCTACAACTGCTTTGCCTTTTCCCTGCTGTTTATCGAAGAAACCATATTACCCATTTTCTTTTATGATGTAACGACATCCTTGGTGGTCTTTGCTATATTCTGGTTAGTTTTCTCCCTACCAATCTTCATTAAGATTTCATCAGCAATGTTCAGGGAATATGAGGCAGATTGTGTTTCATACTTCATCACTAGAAACTCGGATGCTTTAATCTCGGCGCTCAGAAAAATGACATTATTAAATTTCATTATTCCTCGACTATCAAAAATCCCCACAGTTTGCTTTCTAAATCCCAAGGATAATAAACAAGTCTTAGAAAGCGAATGCCAATTTGATGAGATCTTTCCACGAAACAAGCTCAAACTCTTAATTCAAGGTAAAAGGCACGTTCCAGTTTCCTTCAGAATTAAGCTGATAAAACTCTTGGATAAGCTGACAACGGATCATTTATCCTTGGAGTATATAAACGGGAGGGTAGGGTGGTATTTCCCCTTAACCCCATTTGAAAACGAGATTAAGAAGATACCAAAAAATAAAGTTAAAAAGGCGTTAAAGGTAATAAAATCGAACTGTCACCATCTGAATGTAACAGAAATCTCTTCGAAAATAGGACTTGATGAGCTAAGGACATATATGATTATATTTTGCCTTTTGCGAGATGGTGTTCTTGTTCCAAGCCAAATAAACTTGCAGAAAGCCTTTTCGGAATAATCGGCAAGTTACTTTCAAAATCCTTAAAAATTGGCATAGCTTCATGCCAATTATGGCTTTTAAGGTTAGCTATACAACTCTGATCAAGAACCCTTATGTTTTCGAAGAGAACTACATTCCGCCTAGGCTTCCGAGTAGAGAGGAGCAGCTTGAAAGAATCAAGAAAGCCATGCTTCCTGCTTTTAGGAACAGATGGCCTGAAAATCTCCTTATTTATGGGCCTCCTGGAACAGGAAAGACCTGTCTGGTCAAGTATGTGATGGAGGAATTCAGAAAAAACTGTGACAAGCCGATAGCTTACGTCAATTGCTGGGAGCAAAGATCGACTTACAATGTCCTCTGTAACATCGTTATGCAGATTGGAGGCTTTCCGTCTCCAAGAATAAATACGAAGGCCATGATCAATGTTATCAGGAAAAAGGTTGGCCAGAACTCCTTTATTTTGGTACTCGATGAACTGGACATGGTAGACGATAAGAGCACACTACTTTACTCGTTTTCGGATATAGGCAAAACAGGGATTTTTGCAATTTCAAACACCAACTTGTGGCTTTCCTCTCTTGATAAGAGAGTTAGATCGAGATTTATTTTTGAACCGCTATATTTCCCTCCTTATAAAGTGAAGGATATAGTTGAAATTCTTAAGCCAAGAGCAGAAATTGGATTAGTTAAAGGGGCCATTAATCCAGAGCTCATAGAGAAGATCGCAGAGCTGGCCCAAGGAGACGCGAGAGTAGCGATTCAAATGCTCAGAAAAGCGGCGGAAAACGCCGAGCTGGCGGGAAGAAAAAAGATTAGTGAAACAGACGTTGATAATGCTTGGGAATCTTTCAGGAAGCAAAGGCAGTCCTATTTGCTATCAAAACTGAATAGAGACCAAAACATCCTCTATGAAATAATTAAGCAAAATCCAAGAATTGAAAGCTCGGAAATCTATAGGAAATATGAGGAAAAGGCTAGAAAGCTTGGAATTAAACCAATAGCACCAAGAACCATAAGAAAGTACCTGACTAAACTCATAGAAATTAATTTAATAAGTGTCATTAACGAAGAAGGAAGAAGGAGGAGATTTTTGTGCTCAGATTTTAACCAATGACAGGTGCTGTAAAGTAATAGAATTAAAAATTTGAGTGCCAGCTACCAGCTAATTTATATCAACAGAACCTGCAGGCGAAAAGTTTATAAGGCGGTAATGGTTTTATTAGTTTGAATCGTTTGAGGTTTGAATGGTTCGGTGAGTTCAATGTATGAGAGGCTGGCCGAGGCTTTCGAAAGGGGACTGAAAGGGGCCATGAAGAAGTTCTATTCATGGCTCGAGGGGCTGGGCATCGACAGTAGTAAATTCAGCTTGGACGAGGTGGAGGAATTTCTGAGAACTAACCTGGAGGCCACGGTCGACAGAACGCGGGAACTGGAAACCATCGCTGAGTACATGGGCTATTATTCTAGGAAAAAATCCGAGGTCTTGCACATTCCGATCCTAGGCGTGTCGGGCTCCGGGAGGACGCACATCCTGAGGGTGATCTTCGGCTTTTCGAGCAACGTCGGCATGCGCGCGCTTTTCATGGATGCCGCCGAATTTTCGGAGGTGGAGGCCGAGAGTCAGAGGTTCGAGGAGCTTCTTGAGGAGGTTCGTGAGGGAAGGCCGGACATCCTGATTGTGGACAACTGTGAAAGCGATGCTAGCATAAGATACTCGCTGAGGGAGCTGATACGCGCAAAGGGAAGAGGCGTTCTGATCATAACCAGCTGGTGCCCGGTCACTTGGGAATACGAGAGGGACGACATTGAAGAGATCGTTGAAACGACTGAGGAAGTTTTCCTCAATCCCTTCAGCCCCGAGGAAACGTTCCAGCTCATCTCGAAAATTGCGAGTTTCATCTCGGACGGAAAGCTGAACATTCCCAAGGACATCTGTGACGAAATCCACAGGTACTCCATGGGAATCCCGAGGGTAGCGATAACGCTCTTTTTCCGGGGTTTCAGGGAATCTTTCAGGAGCGGCGGTTCAGGGATCGACCTTGAAGCCGTCAGGAAAGCGGCTGGTGCCATGGGCCTGTTGAGTTTGGATGAGCTGCTAAACAGGCTCAGCGACATGCAACTCTTGGTCCTCAAGCACATCATCCTCAGCAAGGATCCGCGCGGCATACGTCCGATCAGGCTCGTTGAAATACTGAACAGGGACAAAGCGACGATTTCCTATCATCTCGAGCAGCTGCTCTCCGGCCGGGTGGTGACACGCACCAAGCTGGGAAGATTCGCTTTTTACAGGATAAGGAGAGACCTGCTCCCATTCGTGCAACTAAAGTTGTACCGGGAGGGTGAGTTTTACCGTGCCTAGTTTCCTGTTCATCAGGCATCTGGGGATCGGAATGTCAACGGATGAGCTAGTCCGGAAACTCAACGAGCTTTCTATAGAGAACAGCGAGAAGGAGTTCAAAGAGGGAATCCTGCCCGGGAGCGTTGAAACTCAGGGCGACATTGTCACGTGCAAGTTCGGGTTCGAGTACGAGTTGGAGTATGAAACCCTGCAGGGAGTGAAAAGGGATAAAGCGCTTCAGAAGATTCCGATACACTTTCTCAGGCAAAACTTCGTTGCATTCGGGTACGGGACATCCGACATTCAGGAAAAGGTTCTCGATTTCCTGAGCAAGATCATCAAGGACTGTGTCCTGACTCCCCTGAGGCTCGAGGAGAATACCCTGAGGAAAATACTTGAGAAAGCTAGGGATGTCAGGCAGTTCGATCTGACACCCGTGAGAAGAGGGCTGGAGAGGGTGGATCGCCTCAGGTGCATCGGGAGGGAAGTGACAGATACCGAGCTGTGGGAGGATTACGGCAGCGAACCCTTGGCAAAGATCAAGGTGAACCTTGAGGGCATAGAAGAGGCGACGGTCAGCTTTGACAAGCGCGGCGTGATCACGATTCATCAGAGAAGATTCAGCGATGCCGAGCACGCCGTGATCCTCAACTACGTGGCCGAGATGATACTGGCCCCGTACGTGGGGAAGGACCTGCAGAAAAAGCTCATAGGTGATGAGACATGGTGAAACTGGCAGCTCTCCAAGCGAAGGGAATAATTGGAAAATCAAAGGGGGAGACGCACGTCAATCTGTGGATGGGGCAAAGGGCCCTCCAAGAACAAGCACAGGCGCTGATATTCAACCTCAAGGAAAGAGCCGGGAAGACCGGGCCGGAAAGATGGAGGGTTATCAAAGGGATCGAGAATATCCTAGCTTCAAAGGGCTTCGATGCGGCTCATGTGCCGGTGAAGCAGATAGATGCCCTCGGCGGAGATCTCGTCGTTTTCGGCGGGGAGGATAAAGTTCCGAAAATAAAAGGTTGCCTCAAGACCGATAATGTCCAACTGGAGTTTGCAAGGGCTCTCACTCTGAGGATGGGGGATCACGCTTGCATCTTCCAGACGGCTTGGGAAAATCGGGTTAGAGCCGAGCTTAGGAGAGCGGGGTTTATAAAGGTAGGTACCCGCGTGTATGTCGACTCAAGCGAATTCGTTTCACCAGAAAGAACGAAGCACGCCTACAGGGTGTCGCCTTGCATCGTGCACGGGAGGCCTTCGCTTTGGATTGACGCGGGGTTCAGGATAATGATCCCGCTGAAATTCCAAGAGGCGATGCGAGCCACGGAGGAGGAGTCCATCAAAGTCAGAGTCCTGCCCGACTGGAAGGCTGCATTTGTGACGGGAGTTTCAGAGAAAAGGGTGGGCGAGTCGCGGAATATTGACATCGCCCTTTGGCGAAGGAGAGGGGTGCCCGTGGAGGCTGATCACAGGGTTGTCATTGTCAAATTCCCGGGAAACCCGAAGCCGTACCATTACCCCGAGATTTGCGTTTACAGGGAGTTTGAGTACGGTAGAAAGGGGTACGCAGCCAGAAGGCTGACACCCGACGAGAGGGTGTCACGCGTGCTAACTTTGCTGAACAGGCTCGGTAAGATAAGGTTCCTCGGGTTCGAAGTGGTATTTGACACCCTTCCAGCTTCGAGCAGCGCAGTCACATTGGGATTAGGGAGGTTCAGGTCGCAGAGGGACTTCCAAGTTTTGCTGAGAAAGGATGGTGAAGACCTGCCTGTGAATCTCCTTGAAGTCAGGGACGCACTATACAGCGGTGCCCAACCGTACACAGGCAAGGTGGATGGGGTTTTCGGAGTTGTCGCGCCACCTGAAGTCGCGGGGATCCTCGAGAAGGCTCTGGGAAAGATCGCTGACACGTACTCCAAGTTGAACTTCGGCAGCTTGGAACAGCGCTTCGGGATCAGATACACCGAGGGGAGGGGAGTTAACGATTACGTGGAAGCTTTCAATGACATGATAAGCACCGTGACAGAATCCGAATCCGCTAGGAAGATAATCTTCGTGATTCTTCCCGATGTAAGCTATGAGGGGGACATCTACTACGCGGCGAAGGATGCATTCTTTAACCCAGCTATTCCCTTGCCGCTGAGAGCCGTTGAACCAATCCAAACACAATGCCTCGAAGTCTCGACGTTGAGGTCGATAGTGAACGGCAACACTAGGATATGTGAGACCCTTGCGCCGCAGATTTACCTGAAACTCTACGGCAGGCAGGCCGCCATCTGGCTTTGCAAGGAACCCGCGGATTCCCACATCTACGATGAACCCGGGATCACGGCCTACGCTTGCTTCGATACATCTAGAAGGAAAAAGTACAAGTCCGAGATCAGCGTCTTCACGGCCGTGACGGATCCCTACGGCCGCTTTATATGGTCCGATGTCATCCAGTCCGGCGGAGAGGGCCTCACGAGGGCCTCGTTTTACAAGTTGATGGAGAAGATTGCTCGGGTGTGCAAGAGGTATTCCGAGCTCTTCCCGAGAATTGAGCCGCGTCTCAGGTTCGAGCTCAGGAGGATCGTGCTGTACAAAGACGGCCCGATAAAACCGGCTGAGCGCGCGCTGATGAGGGAGGTCTTCGAGAAAGGAATCCCCGAGGACGGCCTCGAGCCAATACCGGACGCCATGAGGAAAAGGAGGGATCTTCCCGACAGCGTTTCGATAGACATAGTGGCGGTGAACAAGTCCCCGAACCGGAGGGTTCTGGTGAGGACCGAGGAGGGATGGAGGAACCCGAGGCACGGGATCTTCATAATAGA
This sequence comes from uncultured Candidatus Bathyarchaeia archaeon, assembly GCA_964403145.1. Taxonomy (GTDB): domain Archaea; phylum Thermoproteota; class Bathyarchaeia; order Bathyarchaeales; family WUQV01; genus CAYXFE01. The sequence continues at coordinate 32,926 of CAYOFB010000001.1, read as the reverse complement.
GAACCCTAAGAGCGGCATTCTGGTCAGCTCGGTACCTCACAGGTGGGCCGGGAAGGAGCTCGCGACCGTTCAACCGATACAGCTGGTCAAGGTTGAGCATTTCAACGTGGATTCCGACCTCGAGGAACCCACCATCGAGGGGCTGGTGAAGGAGTACTTTCACCTCAAGTACCTCAACTGGCTCTCGCTGTTCCAGCCACCGAAGTTTGCCCTCCCACAGAGAATCACTCAGAGAACGGGGGAGTACATCTCGGCGCAGGTCAGAATTCCAACTGGAATCATCGTGTGGTGATGGGGAATGATAGGTGACGCTGTTAAGAAACTCGTTCGGAGATTGAGTGAAAAGATAGAGAGCTCCGGCATAGGGGAGCCTCACTTTGCCGACCACGATTACAGGCCCGTGAACTTTCATCCTGAGAACTTCCACGGGATAGACGTCGCTGAAAATGACAGGAAGATGGCCTTCATCGACGGCGGTAACAGGGAACTCGTGGGGGCACCGAACTTCTCGGTCCAGCTGAACAGGGTGTACTTCAACATCTTCAAGGGAAAAAGAAGGATCAGGGCGACAAGCCTTCCGAAAAAGATAGAGTTCCTCTCGGCGACGGTCGCAAGATTCGAGAACGACGAGGTTTATTACGACACCATGCTGTTCCCGGTCTCGGACAGGTTCATAGAATTCCTCCCCGATCCCTCGGACCTGTCGTTCAACTCGTTTGACAGGGCTCTCATGATCGGAAGGGCAAGGGCCAGCGTGTCTAGGGCCGCATCGGTGGCTAGGAGATTTGCTGAGTGGTCCTTTGCGCGTTTCATAGTCGAGAAAGAGCTGGAAAGGGGAGACGTTCTGGTAATGGACGGGACTTTGAGAACGTCCGTCAAGAACGAGTCGGACTACGCGCTCGCGGCCTTCGCGGCGGCGAAGAGCAAAGGCGTAATTTTTTCAGGTCTCTCCAAGAGCAGCAGACTCTTTACCACCACCGGCGTTTCCCTCATAGGGGCTGTGAAATGGCTTGCCAAGCAGCACGGCGTGGAGGCGCCGTGGTACTACCACCCGGTTGCGATATCTCTGAACCCCCCGCTCAAGGCGAACATCTACATCGTGATGTTGCATCCGAGGGCGAAGAGGGCCTACAGGTACGAGATTCAGGCGGAGCAGGCCCGGGACCTGTCGGAGAAGGACCTGAACGAGATTTTCAGTCAGCTTTCCCTGAACTCGAGCGATCCCAGTCTCCCGGGCTACCCTTACGGGCTTATAGATGCGGATGACAACGCCCGTGTCAGGAAGAACGAGCTTGAGACTTACCGGATAATGATCCTATCCGAGATCTCGAGTCTCGGAGCTTGGGAGAAAATTTCCCGTCATATCTATGCCGTCGATACCCACAGCATATTGAACATGCTTAAGGAGGTGATATGATTTGGGCGTGTGCGGTCAGATAATAGGTGGACAGGTTGGTAGAATTCTGATAAGAGAAAAGAGCGGGAGCAAGATAGAGCTGGGCGACCTGCTCGTGGCCGAGGATCCGCAGGGTTACTCGATACTCCAAGTGTACAACCTAGAATACGGGAGCCAGATCTCGAGGACGGCCCGGGAGCAGATAGCCGGCATGAGCCTCGAAGGGCTGGGAGGCGGGCTGGATTTCATGGATCCCGAGCTCAGGAACTACATACTGGCGGAGGCAAAGGTTGTGCTGAGAGTCACGGAAAACCCGCGCATGCCGAAAACCCTTCCGGCGATCTTCGGAAATGTTAGACACATCGAGCCCGAGGACCTGAAATTCCTCACAAAGCCTCCGAACCCTGTTTATCTGGGGAAGGTCAGGAGCGGGAGCAAGGTGATCGATGTCCCCGTTTATCTCGACGGTGAACTGGCCTTCACGCATCATATCCTAATACCCTCGACAACTGGAAGGGGCAAGAGCAATCTCGTCAAGGTCATGCTATGGAGTGTGATAGGGCAGCGCAAGTTTGGTGTGCTGGTCTTGGATCCCCACGACGAGTACTACGGCAGGAATGGTCCCGGTCTCAAGGATCATCCCAAGGCCGGAGACAACGTGCTCTACTACTCGGTGAATCCCCCTGCGGGAGGGAAAACCCTCGTGATAAACCTGAGATCGATAAGGCCCGATCATTTCAGGGGCATAGTCTCCTTCTCGGATGCGCAGGTTCACGCGATACGGCTCTATCACAGGGAATTCGGGGAACTGTGGATCGAAAACATACTGAGGGGAACCGAGGTCGGGGGAGTCAACCCCAGAACACTCACAGTTCTTCAGAGAATATTCAGAACCGCGCTGTCCTTGGAAGTCAGGGACGACCGGATCCTGTGCAGGAACAGGGTTTTCAGCGACACCGCCGGCGAGTCGACCGTGGATGACATCGTCACCGCTCTGGAGGACGGGAAGGTGGTGATAGTAGACACCTCCAAGCTCGGAGACGAGGCGGAGCTGCTCATCGGGAGCATAATCGCGACTGAGGTGCTCGAGAATCACCAGAAGGCGAAGTCCGAGGGGAAGCTCCGGGAGAAGGTTCCTGTCAGCGTGGTCATCGAGGAAGCGCCGAGGGTTCTCGGAAGCGAGAGGCTGGCGAGCGCCGGCGACAACATCTACAGCAGGATAGCGAGGGAGGGAAGGAAATTCAAGGTGGGGCTCATAGCAATCACCCAGCTGACGAGCGTGATCCCGAGGGACATACTGACAAACATGAACACGAAGATAATACTTGGCAACGAGATGGCGTCCGAGAGGAACGCCATCATAAACAGCGCGGCTCAGGATCTCTCCACGGAAGACAGGACGATTGCAAGTCTCGACGTCGGTGAGGCCATTGTCAGCAGCATTTTGACAAAATTCGCCGTCCCTATCCAGATCCCGCTTTTCGATGAGCTTGCCAAGCGCGAGGGAGCCAAGCAGGAGACGAAGAAGGTGGTTTACACAGGGTGAGAAAAATGCCCAGCTTCGCTCATATGTCCGATGTTCACCTCGGCGCCTTTCGACACAGCACCCTGAAGAATCTTGTTCTGGATTCCTTCAGGAAGGCAATCGATCTGTGCGTTGAAAGGAAAGTCGACTTTATCGTGATCAGCGGTGATCTTTTCGACTCAAACCTCCCCGATCTCTCCGTGGTAAAGCAGGCGGTGGCGATCCTCAGGAAGGCGAGGGAGAAGGGCATTAACATATACGTCATCTACGGCAGCCACGACTTCAGCCCGACGCAGACATCCATGATAGACATAATCGAGGAGACAGGTCTCATACGGAAGGTGACCTACGGAGAGATGGTGGGGGAGAAGCTCAGGCTCCGATTTGTTGTGGACGACAAAACGGGTGCGAAGATAACCGGCATCTCGAGACGGAAGGCTGGCGTGGAGAGAAAATTCTTCGAGATCCTAGACAGGGAGAGTCTCGAGAGAGAAAGTGGCTTCAAGATCTTCGCCTTCCACGCTGCGATCGACGAGTACAGGCCTGTCTCGATCGCCGACACGGAGTCCATGCCTGTCTCGCTCCTCCCGAAGAACTTTAATTATTACGCCGGAGGGCATATCCACGAGAGGCTCGTCGCCAGCATGCCCGGGTACGAGCACGTGGTGTTTCCGGGAACACTCTTCGGGGCAAACTACACCGACCTTGAAAAGAGCGCGAAGGGTGAGAAGAGGGGATTCTACGTGGTTAACTTCTCCGACAGGGTTGAGAGCGTGGAGTTCGTCGAGGTGAAAGCCTGCGACTTCGAAATCGTCGAGTACGATGCGGGTGGTAGGACGGCTCAGGAGGTGCAGGACGAGCTGATGGGGATTGCCAAGGATATGGACGCGGAGGGGAAACTCGTTCTTTTCAAGGTCTGGGGAGAGCTCTCATCGGGAAGGACCGCCGACGTGAATTTCGCGAGGATAAGGGAAATCATAGAGGGAAAGGGCGCGCTGCACGTCATGATGAACTACCACGGGCTTACCTCCAAGGAGTACACGAGGATCAGGGTAGCAGGCGAGACTCGGGAGGAGATTGAGAGAAAACTTTTCAAGGAGAGCATAGGCTCGGTGAATGTTTCCATCCCGAAACTCAAGGGAGACGCCGGTGTCGCCCTGTCCCTGAACCTGCTCAGGGTGCTGAAACAGGGAAAGAAGGACAGCGAGACCAAGGCGGATTACGAAAAGAGAATCCTGAGAGATGCTGTTGAAACGCTGGGAATAAAGGAGGTGCCCGAATGATAATAAAATCCCTGCACCTAGAGAACATAAGAAGCTACGCGGGGATGGACGAACCCATAAACTTTCCAAAGGGAGTCGTGCTTTTCGCCGGCGACATCGGATCAGGGAAGTCAACAATACTCTACGCTATAGAGTTCGCCCTTTTCGGGCTTGGATCGTTGAGCGGGGATTTCCTGCTCAGGAACGGGGAGAAAAGGGGATCGGTCACCCTGAAATTCGAGGTCAACGGGACCGAGTATGTGGTTCACAGGGCACTCGAGAGAAGGGGAAGGTCTGTCCAGCAGAGGGAATGCTACCTCGAGGGGCCTGAGGGAAGGGAATACCTGTCACCGAGCGAAATGAAGGAGAGAATTCTCCAGATCCTTGGGTTCAACGAACCCGCCAATCCCCGGGCCAAGAGCGTGATCTTCAGATACGCGATATTCACCCCGCAGGAGGAAATGAAACAGATAATCTTGGAAAGCGCGGAGAGCAGGCTTCAGACACTCAGGAAAGCCCTAAGGATAGAGGACTACAAAACAGCCGTTCAGAACTCGGCGCTGCTGACCGCGAAGATCCAAGGTCGCGTTGAATACTTGAAGGGGGCGACTTCAGATCTGGAGGAGAAAAGGAAGGAACTGGATGAGATCAGGAAAAGAATCGTGGAACTCGGGGAAAAGCTGAAGCCTCTGGACGCAAAGAAAAGGGAACTCGAGGGAAAGATCGGTGACATCGAGAAGAGACTCCGGGAACTGAGGGAGGAGAAGGAGAGGCTCCGCGGGATCGAAGCGAGGCTCCCCGTTCTCCGTGAGCGGCTCGGGGATTTTGAAAGTAATCTAAGTACCCTCATCGAGGAGCTGCAAAGGCTGAAAAAGGAGCTGAATGACGAGATAAAGCCGAGGATCAAGGAGCTTGAATCCCTAGCAAGACCGACCGACAAGACACTTGAGGAGCTGGACAGGGAACTCGAGGACACGAGGGAGAAGCTGAAAAGGGCCCAGACCATGCACGGGAAGCTCGAAGAGCGCATAGAGAATGTGGAATCGCTTCTCAAGAGCGGAGTCTGCCCTGTGTGCGAGAGACCGGTTGATCCTGCCGAGTTCGGGAAGAAGGGGGCCCATCTCAAAGACGAGATCAGAAAGTTGTCCGAGGAGATAGGCAAACTTCAGGAAAAGGAGGATGAGCTGGAGAAGCTTATAGAGAAGACGAAGGAATACGAGCAAAGCCGAAAGGAACTCGAGGAACTGAGGAAGTGCATGGAGGAGAAGGAAAAGCTGCGCGGGGAAAAAGAGCAGGCAAGAAAGGAGCTTGAAGGGAAAATCAACGAATTGAAAGGGGAGATACAGGAGGCCGAGAAGGAACTCAAACCTCTGGAAGGCATCAGGCAGGAACTGGAGCGACTGGAAGCGGAAAATGAGAAACTTCAAAAGGAGCTCGATGACCTAAGAACGACCATCAAGGAAATAAGCGCCGAAATAAAAGTTCAGCGGCAGAGCGAGGAAAACCTCTTAAAGGAGATCGAGCGGAAAGAAAAACAGCTCGAGGAGATTAAAGAGCTCAGCGAGTACCGTACATGGCTCGAGGAGTTTTTCACGCCAACCGTGGAAAGCATCGAGCGCCACGTTATGGCCAGAATAAACCTGAGATTCAACGAGCTTTTCAGGAAATGGTTCAGCATCCTGATAGAGGATCCCGAGCTGCAGGTCAGGGTGGATGAGGATTTCACCCCGATAATAGAAAGGAGCGGTTACGAGCAGAGGTATGACACGCTCAGCGGGGGAGAGAGAACAAGCGTTGCTCTGGCGTACAGGCTCGCACTCAACACGGTTGTACAAGAAATCGCTACCGCGGCCGGTGCCGGGCTGCTCATACTAGACGAACCGACCGACGGTTTCAGCAGGGAGCAGCTTTTCAAAGTCCGGGATGTGCTGAACGAGCTGAACTGCGAGCAGGTCATCCTGGTATCGCACGAACGCGAGCTTGAAGGGTTCGCTGATCATATCATCAGGGTGACGAAGGAGGGAGGGGCTTCCAGAGTGGTTACTGTAAGGTGAACATAGCTTCCGGTTTCACTCATTTTCTACCCCATGCTTGGCACGATCGGCATGTAGGGCGTAATCAAGAAAAGCTGTCGCTTTCTCCGATGAAAACATGGAGGATAAAAACCTCGAAAAGATTTTGGAAATTGTTGATGAATATAAGAAGTATGCATGCTTGGAGTATGGATGGAACCTCAATCTATGGGATAGGGATGACCTAGTGAGTGGTTATCCGTTCATCAATCTGAAAATTTTCTGGAGGAAGGAAGAGAACCAGAAGGTTATAGATAAGGTTAATGAGGTTTTCTTCGATGATCTTGATGTGAAGTACGAGGACCTAGCAATTTTCATCAACAACTACAATGCGGTTGAATGCCACAATGCAGCGTGCTCTCTGCTAGATAACAGCTACGTTGCAGAGTGGCTTCTAAAGAACGGGATAGGAAACGTTTACTGTCACTACGACGAGGATTATGAGGTTCTCAGGAATGCGGGCCTAAAAATGAGGCATTGCGGAAGATTCGCGAATGTAGGCAAACTGAAGAAGATAAGAAGAGGAAACAAGGAAATCGTGATTTTCATACCGAACAAAGTCAGAGAATCATCCTCGAAGGAGTTCTATGAATGGTACAGGAAACAGGACAGATTTGAAATAGCATACGATGAATCGGAGGACTTCTGGTATTTAAGAGAAAAAGCTGCAGAGACCATTAGGAGATACAGAAGGAATCCTCTGCTCTTCCTAAGAGACTACCCAAGGCTTGAGGAGCTGATTTTTCAACGCGATCATTAAACAATGAGTTTTGGCCGAAGTTGAGGTAATGTAGCGCTTTATGTTTGACAAGAATAGGATTTTTCAAACTTTCTTTTAGTGGCAATCAGTAAATCACATATCGCAACGAAGGGACATCTTCTAAACTGATTATATATCTCCAATCTCCTGGCTGCATCTTTATCAGTAATCTTTCTTTTTTCTGGCCTCGGCAATGAGTGCACAATGGCACCTCTTATCTCATCATGAGTATAAGGAAACCTCTTTCCATCAAACTCTGGAAACTTTCGCTTCTTGTCCTTCCAGATTCCAATAATTTCCAAAAGCCCTGTGGAAAGAGTGACATATGCGTAACCAAGGGCACCAGCATCAACATGCTTAAGAAATTCTTCAAATCTAATACTTACGAGCTTCGCTTCTTGTTTCTTGTACATTGATTCTAATTTTTCCCTGAAGCGTTTCACATCTCCTACGCACCTTACAATTCTCGATCTCCTAGCCGCAACGCCTGCGCCTCCAAGCATAAGAACAAGGAGGACCACAGAAAACGAACCAATGATGTGATACTTCTGGGCACCCGTCTCAGTAACCGGACTTATCGCCAGTCCGGCAATAAACGTCAATATTAGAATCAGCTGATAAATATCGGCCGATAAATGGGGGATATACCACTTAATGTGAGAAAATAAGATGCAAGTTATGACGGAGGTTATAACCAGCAAAGTCGCAATATAAATAGCAGCTGCATTTCCTGCTTCTATGGTCAGTCCGAGAATCCATAGAATGCTACTTAAATATAAGCAGAAGACTCGAAAATTGTATTCCCAAGCACGGTGCCTTACGGGTATACAAAAGGTCAATGAAAAGAAAAGAGCTAACCAGAGCATAATGTTAAGCCGTGGAAAAATTATAATTGATGTAACAAAAACAAAGATATAGAAGCCCCATTCCGTCATTTTACTGATAAAGTCAATTTCCGTCACATTAATAGATTCAAGTGAGTCAACTTATAAACTTTCGCGAACTCAGATGAATCAAAAAGTTTTAATTAATTGGTTTATTTTAAGAATTGCAGAATGTGCATATTGTAGAAGGAAAGCTGAATATTTTATTCCTCCAGAGAAAAGAGGAGACAAAGTAACCTATATGCGAGGAACACGCAAGAAAGATTTGCTTGAAAAGAAAAGAGCAAAGAGATTTTCCGCTAGGAATAGCTTGAGATTAGATATGTAAGGTAGCTACCATAAAATCTTATTTCGGTACCCTACCAAAGGTGGTAAAGGTAGCGAAAATGGTCGATAAGGAGAAAATAGATGAAATCCTTCTGGGATTTTCTCTAAGAGGAGAAATAGTCGAGAAAAAAGAAGGCACTCTAGGAATCGTATATATTGTGAGACAGCAAGGCATGCCAGAGTATGTAGCCTACAAGACAATAAAAGATGAGGCTCTTAAAGGAATTGAAAAAGATAAAATTCGGAAGTTTGTTCATGAAATGCGTCAATGGTTTAAAGTTAAAGGTCACCCGTTAATTCTGTCTCCTCACTACATAACCCTTTATAAGAGAAGGCCACTCATTTGCATGCCCTTTTGCGAGCTAGATCTGCGAACATATCTTGAAAAACGTCAAAAACTTGACATAACTGAAAGTCTCATACTTATTGCCCAACTACTGAAAGCATTAACTTATGCTAAAAAGGTTGGAATTGAGTCTCATCAAGATCTTAAGCCTGAAAATATTCTTCTTAAAGATCTTCGCGAAAAATTTGCTGATTTTCCTCCCAGAAATATGCCTTGGTTTAGATACAAAATACAGTTAGCAGATTTCGGCAATGCTAATGCTTGGAGAGAGATCGGAAGACCATATGGTAGCCGACCTTACATGGCACCGGAACAATTTACGCAAGGAACCGATTTTTCTAAGGTTGACGTTTTTGCCGCAGGCGTTATCTTGTACGAACTTGTAACGGGAATCCATCCCATTGGTGAAAGGACGAGTAACATCTGGCCTGATCCGAAGAAAGGATATCCTAGGAAGTACAAGCATGAGAAACCTTGGAGAAAATGGGCATGCAATAAAGATAAAATAGTGAAAATAGGCAATAGCGAATTCGAGAAGAAATTGGAGTCGCTAGTCAAAAAGATGTTAGAACCAGATCCAGCTGAAAGAATATCTCTCGAGGACGCACTAACTGAAATTATGGAACTATTGGCCTCCATTAATAAGGCAGCATATAAGCAACTTAAGCTACTGTTTGCTTATTATGACCGCTTGGCAGAATACTTTAAAGAATGCAGAGGTAGGCTTAGAAGTCTTATCGAGCTTTCAAAGGTGCCCGGACAACTAGAGGTTGTCATTAGTGAAATTCTCCAAGAAATTGATGAAATGAAAGGAAAAATAGACCATCCAAAAAAAGCTGTGTATTTTTGTGAACTGTGTTACTACGCGTCTACTCTACTCCTAAAACGGAGAAAACCTGAGGACGCCAAACTGGCAGAGAAGGTTGCTAAAGAAATAATTAACGAGGCATCTAGATGGAAAGGAAGAATACGGGCGGAACATAAGTATCCTCCTTTAAAATTTATGGGACAAGAATGGATAAAAACACCCTCATTTACGGATTTTGAAGTTTTTTCAGAGCTGATAAATTATGGAAGAAAAATCTTGGAAGTGTTAAAGGGAAAACAATATACAAAAAAGTATTTTAGCAAACTTCAAGATAACACCTTGAAAGCAGCTTATTTCTACGGTGTAGCATCAGATTTCCACATGGAAGGAAAAGAAAAAGATGCTATAAAAATCCTTGACAAATGCATCAGACTTAATCCTAACGAAGCAACTTTTCACTACGTAAAAGCGCTGTATGCATATCATTATTTTCTTAAAGCGGAAGCATCTAGAGAGCTCACAAGCACCGAGAGGCAGAAATTGGTAAGAGTGATACGTCGGAGCGCTACGAAAGCCAGAGACCTTGCGCCAAATTGGAAAGAACCTAAAGAGTTACTCGAAAACTTAGAGGAATTGTGATGTTCTTTGCAATTCGAATTCTCGAATATCTGGTGAAATCTATTTTTGTTTGTATGAATAGCCTACTATATAAGCAATCCCTTTTTATCCCCCTTAAGTTTTCGATAATTCTCTCAAAAGTTTACTGATGATCGCCTTTTGAATATCAGGATCGCTTATTATCGTATCCATTAGCTTGTCAAGCTGAGCTCTTCTTCTGTCTAATTCTATTGCAAGCTTAATATCTAATGCAAATCCGCATTTGCTACAAAACTTTGCTAATGGCGAATTTTTCTCTTTACATCTTGGGCATATTTTGGCCTTAAATTTCTCCTCTTTCCTTTCCTCAGTTTCAAAGCCATGTAATTTTAGTAATGCTGAATCTACATCCCTTCCTGAGAGATGAACGTATACTGCTGCCATTCTGGAATCTTGAACCCATCCAAAATACTCTTTCATTTGAGCCTCAGTAAGAAATTTTGCTAGATGTGTTGCTCTACTATGCCTAAAGATGTGAGGGTTAAATCTCTTCTTAACTCCAGCTTTTTCAAAAAGTCTTTTTAGGAGTAGTCTGGCTGCCTCATAATGCAATGGCTCAAACCCATTTTTTCCTTTCTTCTTCTTCTGTACCCATAGCGGTGCGTCGGGATTATCTTTTAACGGATGATTATTTATCCAAGCCGTTAAATCCGAAGCTGATGCTATTATTCTAACTCTTCTCTTCCCTGTTTTTCCATTTACAAGCAAAACTGCACCATATTTATCGAACTGAACATTTTTTAATCTTAAAGAGAGTAATTCGCCAATTCTACAGCCACTTTCGTAAAGAACTAAGACAAAAGCCCTATCTCTCGGATGAGTCGTAGCTTCAGCTACTTTCCTCACTTCCTCTTCCGTCAAGAGTTCGTCAGGTAACTTTTTCTTACTATTTTTAACTGTGGTCTTTATCCACTTAACCTCTTCAGGATATTCCTCAGTTCCCCGAAGCCATCTGAAAAATTTCTTCAATGTAACCTTAAATCCATGCTTCGTCCACTCAGAATAGTTTTTCTTTTCTATTTTAGAGAGAAATTTAATGATATCCTCTTTTCTCGCCCTTTCAAACTTCTTCTTACCGAAGAACTTAGCAATTTTGTACAAACGCCTAAGATAAAATTCCACTCTGGTTTTTGTCAAACCCTCAGCAAGCAAATACTCGGAAAACTCTTTAATCTTCTTCTTATTCCATTGACAAATATCTTTGCAATTTAGAATTCTTTTCAAAGCAGATTCATAATTCATTCCGCTTTTGTAAATACTGCCAAAATCATCCATGAAAAAGCTAAATCAAGCTTTATTTATAAACGTTTGGGTTTCCAACAAAATGTTCAATGCCCCCGCCGTCTCCATATCAAAATGTTGAAGTCCCTTCATTTAAAAATGGGTGCACTAAGAATATCACTCTAAACAGCCTATTCTTCTTAACATCCATTAGAAAATTCTTTAGATGATCTTTCTCTTGAATTCTTGATTTCTTTCAAAATTTTCCATAACCATTGCTGCCACTTTGGAAGATATTTCATAACTTCATCTGATATCTTATTTTCTCTTTCTTCTTGCATTTTTATCTCCTTGAAAAATTTTGTCGAGGTCTACATTGGCTAATGGATTCCTTCTCTTGACACTCTTAAGATCGATCACAAGGGTATGATCAGTTTTAAGATCAATTCTAACAATGTCTCCTATCTCCAGATTATAAGCCAGCCATATAGGCTTTGGGATAATTATAGCTCTACAACACTTTCCACGCTTAATTATACGAACTTCCCACGCGAGCAATGATTTCTGCTCCATGTTGACCAACTTTTAGTCTGGCTTTTAATTCATAGCGCGTTTACTATGCCGAAAATTCCACTGCATAAATAACCTACAGTACTTTTCTGAAATCACTCAAAATAACACTCTAATGGATTTATTCAGCCAATTTCTCAAAAATAGCGGTGGTTATCATGATTAAGATCTGGAGTAAGGAGATTGTTGAAACAAAGAATTATCTGAGGGGAGGGATAACAACAATAAAGACAGAAACCAGGATCTTCACGATAACTACTGAAGAAAAGGAAAAGAAAGTTGATAAAATCAAGGAGAAGATTTCAAAGATAGTTGGAATTTTGAGGCAAAGAAAGGCAGAGGAAAATAATGCTTAGGTTATCTGCTCTCCGGGGTGATAAGATGTTCCATATAATTTCCGGTTTCATTTCTGTAGCATCGATGGCTGTTTTCAAATTACTTGCGGATCTTGGAGACTGGATAACGAGTTATCCATCAAAGCCCCTAACATTGTTCTTTATCCTTATTGCAATCCTCCAAAGGCCAATCGAAATATTCCTACTCATATGCTTATTTGCCTCAGCTTACAGGAGAGCAAAAGTTGAGAGGCTCATATCGTAAATGCTTATTTGCACAGTTCATTGAAAAGTGATGGGTATAGAGATTCAAGGAATTGGTTAATGCCATCCGCAATTAACTGAGATCGTACATCTATAAACTTCCTGTAGTTTTCCAGTTTCCACAGATCTTCATCCAACGGAATCAGTTGTTTTTCCAACTCAGTTGTTTCTATCCCATACTTTTTGATGTAAGTGTAGGGCTGGTCCCTAAGCCTTTTGTTTGTCCCCGGATTGATGAAAGCTATATTTGCTAACAAGTTCCATTCATCTCTTTCGAACCCTACCCCCTTAAGCAGGCTTCGCGGGAAGAAATGGTGTTCTTCAAAATTGAATTCTTTGTTAATTTCATTATGTCTCGTATAACCTAACCTATCCTTCGTAAACCAGTCAACTGCCCCATTTTGGTATGCTATCAAATAAAGCATCAACTTAAGGAACCTCCCTTCACCTTGGTAGTGCGTTGCGTTTCTAACAGTTTCCTTATCAACCTTGTTCATCCCAAGAGGATATACCAAATTCTTTATCGCATCTTCGAAGCTCGCAGCATTCTTTATTTTGTTTATATCTTCCTGCAACGTTGTCTCTGATGCCCCGCTATACCTGCCTCTCCAAAGAGCTGCCAAGAAAAAGAAGAAAGCCTTACCAAACTCAAATTCATCCTCGAATGTATTGTAAAGGTAAATCATTGGAATGATTGTATTTTTTGCGTAGATCAATTTAGAGGTAAGGATTCCGACATTTCTGAATTCACGTATCAACCTGTTCAAACAATGTTTAAATCTTTCAAATGCTTGCTCAAGCGAATTATTCTCGTTCCTTAGAAAGCTTTCGCTCACCTCTCTCAATACTGCCTTGTCCTCCCCGACCGCGGTGATAGCTCTTATTAAAAGCGTTGGTTCAAAGTAGAATCCCTCCTCATCTAGGTCTTCGACATAAGCCATGAACTTGTCTCTAACCCAACCTTTGTTGTATGCTGCGATGTATCCTAGGGTTATATCTGCTTGCTTAATTCGCGTACCTGCACTATTAATTCTTTCAAAAATCGTTGCTATGTTCTCTAATGAGTGATTTACTTTAATAATTGGAACATCGATCTCAAGGATGTCACGTATCTTCTTTGCATTATCGTATATTATCGTAAACAGGTCTGGTCTATTCATCTCCGTTGCCAATCGCTCCGCGAACGTTCTCAGGTCATTTGCGTTGAAAATCTCGTAGGGGTAAACCCACTCTGGATTCTTTCTTATGGCCGAATACTCGAGTGAAACTTCCAGAGTTAGTATGTTTACCTTTATTTTGTACTTTTCCAGATACCTTTGCCATTTATCGATCTCCAGCCAATATGGCTTCTTCAGATTTAGAATACACAGCGCAACCAGTCTTTGTTGGCCGTCGACAATCCATTCCTTCGGTTTGTTTTCATACACATGCTTACCTTGAGTGTAGTCACTTAGGTCCCATATCAAAATCGATCCTATTGGGTATCCCCTTATCAGCGAATCAAGGAGATTGGCAACTTGGTTCTTTGTCCAAACAAACTCCCTTTGAAATTCCGGGATGTCGTATTTTCCACTCACAACTCCTTCCACAAGTCTACCAATCGGTTCCTGGCTGATACCCGGCTTCGCCATTCTGGCCCACCTAATTTAAATGTTTAAACTCCTACCGATTTAATAAATTACCTCTCATAATGGGTACCCTCCAAATATCACCCAATCATTTTTGCCATAGATTTGCTTTCGCAAATTCATGCTTGGAAAGCTTTTTTCAAGGATGTTCATTAGAAAGCTTAGGAAATCCAGCCCGAAAGAAGTTGCAGCTCTACTTGGAACCGTAAATCTAGATCAGAGACTCATCGGGAAGATTATTGAGAAAATTAAAGGAGCAGGTTTTCATGTTTTAAAGGAAGAGGAAGCAGCTGAGAAAAAGCTTATTTTGAAATCTCTATTGCATGAGCAGTCCTATAGAGACTTCCTGAACCCTCAGCTTCAAAATCTATTCATTGGGGAAGTTAGATCAAGAGGAGAAGCTGCAGTTAAGGATCTGGTGGAAACAATCGAGATTAATTACTCCACCATTCCTATTCTCAGATCAGTTTTGAGCAAGTATGGCTATGTCATCCTTCCAAAATCGGTCTACTGGAATTTAAAGGAGCTGGATGATGTAAAATATCTCGAAAGGCTGGAAAAGGAGAGAAACGAGTCCTTTATTAAGAAGGTGTTCGGGGATCCAAGGAAGTTTGAAAGAAATACAGCTGAAAGTATTTCAAATTACATGGATCCACCAAAAGATTTGCTTAAGGTGACCAGCAAGCTTGGTTTGATTCCCTTTGGAAGCTTTAGCCTCGACAGTTTGTGTTCGTTCCTTTTCTGGCATTCTGAGAGCAGATCAATTGTTGAGGTTGTAATTCTTGATGAGAACTTTTATGCGGTTAAGGGGAGCAAGCACTTTTTCGTTACTGATATTGAGGATTTTAAGTCTGATATAGAGGACGTCGGCGCCTTCTATGATTATTTGAAGAATGCTGTGAAGGAATTCAGGCTTCAGGTGGTTTTCGTTAACAGGATAACGCCGAACATGGTTCCCTATCACAGGAAAGCGACAGTATATGAACTCGAAAAGACGAGCAGGGAAATGGATGAGGAGAGGAAGAGGCTGAGGCACTTGCAGATAGGATTGATTTACGCATACAATCCGTTTGAAAGGAGAGATATTAGTCGGTTTATGAAGGAGAGGAAACAGAAGCTCAAAGAACTCGAAAGGAGATACAAGGAGCTAAAGAAAGAGTACGAATCGGAGAGTTCCATAATCAAAGGATGGTACGAGAAAGGAGTTGCCATCGCATTCATACTCTCAGTGAAGTCGACAACCTACGTAGTCAGGAAAGATGATCTGCCGGAAGCAATTAAATTTGTTCTGATGGATCTTGAAACTGAGGCGAAGGCCATAAAGCCGAGGGCCGCGCAGAAGCATCATTTACTTCTCGAAGATCTCCCTTATCCAGCGATATCAGTTCTGAGCGAGATCACGGGCTTGGATAATCCGAATGCAATGCTCAGCTATGCTGAGGAGCATCCGAAAATCCAACCTCTTATCGAAACCGCAGAGCAGCTATATGTACCGAGATTGGGCGAGAGCTTCAAGATTGAAGGCTCTACAATTCAAGCATCGCATGCGCCCGCCAGAGCCATAAAAAGCCTGCTTGATAGGATATACAAACATTTTGGCATGATGAAAGAGCTTATTCCGGTGCCAGCCCCTTCAAAGGACAAAATTCCCCGCGAAGGTATTCTGATAGGCAGTGTTGTGGGCTCGAACTTCAGAAAGCTCGACATTCCAGCCTATCTGGAAAAGGATAAGCTGGTTCTGAACGCATTGATAACCGGAGTAATAGGCTCTGGAAAGACGACAGCCGCTAGGATAATTGTTGAAAAACTGAAGGAAAAAGCAAGTATCATTGTGATAGATCCTACGGGAGCTTGGAAAAACATTGTTGAGGGGGAAGTCATTGTAGGGATACAGAATGTGGATGACTTAGGAAAGGGAATTAAGATCCTTGATCTTGGGGATATTAGCGAGGATAAGAAGGGAGAAGCTGCTGCCAGCTTTCTGGAGAGCATCTATGAAAAAATACCGAAAAAGTTGGGTCAGAGGCTGAAGTTTCTTATTGTTATGGAGGAATTTCACAGGCTGATCCCAAAAGTAAATTCGATTTTGGAGAGGTGCATGAGAGAACTCAGGAAGTACGGAGTTGGCTTCATATTAATCTCGCACACAATTCCAGACATAGGCTTAATCAGAGGTTTTGTAAATCTAAGGTTTCACTTCAGAACCGGATATGAGCCAGATTTGAGGAGAATAGCCCAAAGCTACGGAACAGAATACGCCAAAATTATGAATAGACTTCCAACGGGCATAGCCCTATTCTTTTTCCATGAATACAATGACGCAAAGCCTTACTTCATTAACTTCGGAGAATACATTTGGAGATTAACGGAGAAAGAGAAGAAAATACTGAGGATAATTGAGAGTGTAAAGGAACCGACGATCAAACAATTAAAGGAGTTGAGTGGATATGGGTGGAGCACAACATATAGCGTTCTAAAATCTTTAAAATGTAAGGGCTTAGTGGACATAATTTCTAAAGGGAGAAGAAAAGTTATTTTAAGGAGAAAAATGGAGTTAGTCACTTATTAAAAGTTAAACGTCTCCAAACTCTCTATTCTCCGTTCGTTCATCAAAACTAATCCTTGAGCTTACTGGCGTTAATAGTTCGTGGCTACGAGTATCGAGAAATATTTAAAGATTAGTCGCACATGTTAAATTTAATGACTAAACCATTTGTCTAGGAATTTGAAATGGAGGATAACGAATCTTATACCCAGAGCATAGAGCTCTATAAAAGACTTTTATCACTTTATTCCAGTAAGTTGAGGAAATTCACGAAAAACTTCCCATTACACAAGAGACAGTTTACTTTTGATGATTTCAATGAACAATGTTATAGGATAATGTATGAAAATCAAAGAAAAAAGAAACAAATTCTTCCTAGACAGAACTTTTTCCACTTGATTCCAAGACTGAAGGCCGAGTGCTCCGAATGCTGGAAATTCTATCTGAATCCAAGAAATGAGTCCATTAAAAAGCTTGATGTAGTTCTGGGGAAGCAATTTGAGGACGTATTAATGGACTTTTTAAATACTCATCTAAAGGTACCGTGTCGAAGAACAGCAGAAGGTGGGAACTATCCAGATATTGAGGTGTTGGATAATAATAAGACGAAGGTAGTAGCATATTGCGAAGTGAAATATCTGACAGCCCCTTTCGTGAAAGTTTTTGAAAAAATACCTGGTAGAGAATGCTACGAAGGGTCTACAACGCTGGACGTAGGTGAGAAAATCAAAGCTCAGAGAAAAATAGTTCAGACTAAAATTAGAGTGCCAGTTTTTTATGTGTATTGGCTAGATTATCCGTGTATTAAGGGAATATTTTACATGTCTGCTGAGCGAGTATACGAGTATATAGATGAAGTTGGTGTAGAATGGCGTAGACGCGAAAGGGCTGGTGACTTCGTTAGAAAAGGCGATAGGGAGATACTGGTGGGAGAGCTAAATAAAGTGTACCTTCCACTCCTTGAGATGGGTAATTTTAAGGAATTTATAGATGAAATAAAATCGTTGTGTGGTGATAAAGATGTTTGAGATTTTGACATGGTCAAAAGAAGGAGCTAGGGCTGGAAGATTCGTATTTCCCTCGAAGGAAAGAACTACCCCCTGCTATTTTATGACATGTGATTTCGGCGGAGGTGCCAGTGACCTTTACCGTATTATCACCTATATTAATTTGTTCGAACAAAGCAACATCCCAACATTATTTAATTACTACTACCTTACAGTTGGGGGTACGTTTAAAACTGAAAAATGGACAAGCCAGCTAGAGAATTTTGGTGACATGGTTGACTTCATTAAATTTATTAGAAAATGTTTCTTTGACGAAGGGTTTGTACGGGAGAACTTACAATTCAGAGAAACAACGTGGAATCCTATAATAATGCTCGACTCAGGTTCGGGTAATTTTCTAAGAGATGAAATTGAAAATGCACAAAGGGAGGAGGAAGTAGTCGCAGCTTTTGAGAAAATGATTCCAGATTATATGAAATTTGCATTTAAACATAATTTCAATATTGAAATAGCGATGGATTTCGCCAGGAAGTACACATATAGGAAGGGAGAGACTAGAGACGAAATTTATAGAAGATTATCCGCCCATTTCAGTAAGGATAAAGAGAGCAATATGCGTTTAGTCAGGTCAACGTTGGAAAATATGAAGAAATTTGGAAAAAATAAAGTAACGATGATATATGTTCCGCTTCGTGGCGAAACACCCGATCAATTCCGTGAATATTTGAGGATGATTCTTAAGCTAGAAGAAAAAATTGGAGAAAAATTTGACGGTTTTGCAATTGCAGGGCTAGCAGATTATAGAACAAAGAGCAATGAAATGTGGGAAATACCTTCAGATGCTAGACGGAGAGTAAAAGCTGGACTAATTGTCGGTAAAGCTGCGAAAGCCATTAGACAGGAACTTCTCAAGATTAGTGACCAAAGACCTATTCATGGTCTGGGCATTGGAGACGTCTTTAATATAATTCCATTGGTTGCAGCGGGAGTTGATTCATTTGATTGTCATTCTCCATGGAGAAGAGCCATCGATGGAGAAAAAGAAAGCATAGACTTTGTCTTTGATCAAAACGTCAAGGGCATAAGCTTTTCCAAATATCTTATTCCAGCAGTTGACTCTAAAGGAGATGTCATAAAAGATAACAAGAAAAATGTACTCAGATATATACAACTCCATAGAGTTAGCGATGATGTAGTATGTGACTGCTATGTATGTAGAAAATATAGCATAAAAGAAATCAAAGAGTTCTATTCAAATGGAGGCGAAGATTATCTTTTTGCAAGAATTCTACTGTATGCACATGCTGTTTTACAACATGATTATATGTGTAAGAGCGTTTTTCGAATGATAAAAGATGGCGAAGCACTAAAGCAGCTTATTGAAGAGTTCTCAGATAATGAATTGAGAAGGGACCTATTCAAAGTCTACAGCCACATATTCCAAGAGACATCTGGAAAGAAAATCACAAACTTTTTTGCATCAGCTTAAAGATTACGCATAAATTCATCCAAGGTGATTTTTTGTTTCTTAAATGCGTCCGTTTTTTCCATTAGTTCAGCCAACTTTTTATCAACGTATTCTAACACTTGCACAATTGACACCTTTTCTTCATTCATGTATACATTGGGATAAAATTTAGAGTACAGCTCTAAGCATTTTCCTCTCATGATTACAAATAAATCATCTGGAGTCAAATTCCTGAATTTAGTTAATTCCTTTAGCATTTCTTTAGCATAAGATTCGATTTCATCAAGCAAATTATTCCATGAAACCCTCTGAAGTTTACCCTTTCTTTTCCGACAAACAATTATGGTGTCATAACTCACTGCTTTTTTGCCAAATATATGAAAAGATGTTCGCATTTCACTGAAAACAGGATATACTGCAGTTATGTAAAAGTTAGCGTTCAATATCGCTTCTAAAGTTGAAGCCCATGCTTCAATTTTTTTATGATGAAAAGTAAAGACGAGCAAACCATTGTCTTTTAATACTCTAAAACATTCCTTAAAGATTTTTGTTAATTTTTGCAAATAAAACCCTTCATTTTTCCTTTGTACTTTATTTACTACTGCCTCCCCGGACCTTGGGCAGTACTTTTGTTTAAATATATCATATTTCTCTGCCAAAGCTATCCGTAACCAAATGTAGTAGAAGTCCGCAAGTTCAGAATACATTACATTATCAAAATAAGGAGGATCCGTAATAACGGCGTCAACAGACTTATCCGGAATAAAGGATAGATCTTCAGCATCATGGCACTTTAAAAGGACATTTCCGCCACCTTTAGATAAATCCTTGAAGTTATCAACAAGGTTTCCTCTAATTTTTTCATTTCGGATATAGATTTTGTTAGCCTTTCCTCCAATTACTCTTAACTCGTATGGTCTGTCGCAATATTGCTTAGCCTTAACTAATTTTTTAAAACATTTTGAGAAAGAGCAGCGACCGTATCTTGTCCCCCAAACATTATTTTCGGCAGGGATATCTTTCGGATAGAAGGCATGATGTGCAAACATTGGTTCTATTTTCCGTGCTTTCCAGTTATAGCGTGCAAACATGTTATTGTAATCTAGACAATCCGAGAATGCTAACAAGAAAAATTCCCTAATGTTATCATCTTCAATGTGTAATATTTCGTTAAATAAAATCGATAAACATAACAACTGTCTCTCATTAAAGAACTCGTAAAAGAACTTGTAACCATATTTGAAAAGACGTTTTACTTCTTTTCCAGGAGGGATTTCCTCACGAGGAAAAATTAGGTTGTCTTTATGCTTATAAAACTCTTTCTTCGCTTCTTCATACAATCTATAATCAGAAGCATCAGCCGCTTTGTACCCTCTCCTTCCACAATTCGGGCAGTAGTATTCAATTGCAAACATATCAAAGTTTTTAGTTGGTAAGCTCTCTTTGGCACTGAGTCCTGCGCCACAACCTGGGCAACTGTACTTTTTGTCTCTTGTTCTTCTATCAATATCAAGTTGCCTACCGCATCCTGGGCAGATTATATTTCTTTCCTTTCTATTCCATGCAAAAATAGTATGACAGAATAGGCAGAAAATCCATGATTTATCCCTGCTTATATCTGCCAACTTAACGGCTGAAAATTTTGGAAATTCCATTCCACATCGACTACATCTTACTCTCCTCACCCAGAAGACGTAAACTACTTCAGCGGTTTTCCCGCAATTAGGACAAGAAGTTACGTAGTATCTCTTAATTTTATGTGCAAGCTTTTTTTCCAAGTTTCTATATTCTTCGATTAGTCTCTTAATGCTTACATGTTCTATTTCTTTTTTCGTTATAAACCATGCAACAGGGTTAATATCAATGCCTATGGTATTGCAATTCAATCTAGTGGCCTCTACAATGGTTGTCCCTCCTCCAGAAAACGGGTCCAAAACTATACTGCCGTTCAAATCATTCTTTCTGTAAAAAATTGTTTTGAATGATTCCTCGTTTACCGAGTTTCCAGAAAGAAGCGTACCTAAAATTATAGCTCTAAATGTTGAACCAGGTCTTCTAGCCCACCATCGATGGATGTCATAAATAGGCTTTCTGGCGTGTACTTCTACGTTTGTGATGTTGTTGATAAATCTAACTGGGAAAAACTTTTCTATAACCCTCTTTTCCATTTCTTGACTCAATGCACAGCCCTTATTCATTTTTCCTATATCCATTAAAGCTTATAAACTATGGCGCATACTTCAAAGGTATCATCCACCACAATAAAATTTATATTGATGCAATTTTTATTACAAATTGTGTTGCAAGGTGTAACAAAATGGTTTTAGAATCGAAAGCTACAATCACCGGAGATAGTAAAGGAAGAAGATTAAGGATATATATTCCCTCCGAAATCGCGTTAGACTCTGCGTTTCCGTTTAAGAAGGGCGATATCGTGATTATCAAAATAGATAAAGGAAAGAGGAGATTGGTGATAGAGAAATATGAGGGTAAAAACTCTCGAAAGTAAAGAGATCTATTTCGAAGATATTTCAGAAAACACTACTTATCACCTTCTCATAATTGGAGATGCGCTTAAGGTGCTTAAGGACGAAAACATTTTTCCCGATGAAAGTGTCAACTTAGTCGTGACGAGTCCTCCTTATGGTTTAGGGAAAAAATATGGAACAAAATACCGCGACAAATTTAACTTAGAAAAATGGACAAGAATGATAGAAACGGTGGGCAGAGAACTATTCAGAATCCTTACCCCAAATGGAAGTCTTTTTTTGAATGTTTCTCCTATCCCGCATCCCAAGACAAAGGAAATAATTCCCTTGGACTCGTACGCTTACTTCTTACTTAAAAAAAGCGGCTTTTACTTGCGTAATAAGATAATATGGCATTTTCATAACATGCAAAATTGTACAAAGCGACTAAGTGGGCGATGGGAAGCCATTTTATGGTTTGTAAAGGACATAAAGAATTACGTTTTTAATTTGGATGCAATCCGCGTTCCATATTTAACAAATGACAAACGAATAAAAGGTAAAGGAAGAAATCCTACGGACGTATGGTATTTCGATAGAGTTAATAATATGACAAAAAAGAAACTTGGAATAAATCATCCGTGTGTATTCCCTGAGCCGATGATTGAAAGAATAATTAAAATGAGTTCTAACCCAGGAGATATCGTACTGGATCCGTTTGTAGGTTCAGGCACTACTATGAGAGTTGCTAGGAAGCTTAACAGAAATTCAATAGGCATCGAGATAAATCCGGAATATCGCGAGTTGATATGTAGAAGATTAGAACCAGACAATTTAATGTATGGAAAGTGCATCTTCAAGGTTATAAACTATGACGATTGATAGTCAAGTAGATAAGCGAATTTTCTGTCAGGATGTTCTACAACAAATTCGAAAATTTCAGAACGAGACTTTTCAGCTTATTTGGGTTAAGTTGCCCGTTGTAGAGAGAACCCTTGCAGAATATGGTACTCATAACTTCAAAGAGGCCCTATCAGAAAACTTGCTATCTTTGAATGATTTATGGCGCGAATGCTTCCGCGTTTTGAGAAAGGACGGCACTCTTTGGGTGCTTTGTGATAATTACTACTATGACGGCGAGCTTATTCCTATTCCATTCATTGTAGGGGAAGAATTACAAAAGCTCGATTTTTATTTAAGGAACATTATAATCTGGTACAACCTAGAAAAGGAGAACCTATCAAGAGGACTTGTAAATAGATATAGTTGCATACTATTTGCATCAAAGAACAAAAACTACAAATTCAACCTCGATAGCATAAGGGAACCACATATCTGGAAAGATGTCGAGTGGGGGGGAGGAAGAAGAAGTCGATACCATCCTAAGGGAAAGAATCCTAGTAATTTTTGGTTGAAAACAGAAAGTCGTAAAGGAGTAACGTTAAGGCATATTCCATTATCAATGGATGAAGTTATAGAGAGATGCATCCTCGCTGGCTCTGATGAACAAGACACGATTTTGGGGATGTTTACAGAGGGTACACCTTTTGAAGAGGTTGCAAAAAAATTAAAAAGAAATTTTTCAACTTGCAACTCCAAAGTAGCTTATCGTGAAGCCCAAATAGTAGAGATGAATGAAGAAGTTTCTACGTCTTTTAAAAAAATACCTGAAGTTTCTACCGGGAGAATCTACTATAAGTCTAGCGAAAAAATGGATGAAGTACCCAATGAGTCCGTTCAACTAATAATTACGAGTCCCCCCTATTGGGGATTAAGAGATTACGGTGTCAAAGGTCAGATAGGGTTCGGTGAAAGTTATGATAGATATTTAGAAAGACTGCGTAAAGTCTGGGAAGAGTGTTATAGAGTTCTTACTCCACATGGTAGTCTATGGGTAAATATTAACAAAAGAATCATCGAAGGAAAAATGCTTCTATTTCCTCAAGATATAATTAGAACAGTAACTGATGTGGGTTTTTATCTGAAAGAAATTGTAATCTGGCACAAACCAATATTTGTGCCAACCACCGGACCAAAGAACCTAACGGATCGACATGAGTACATCTTATTCTTCACAAAGCAGAAAAAAGGGTACTTATTCAAGCTTCCTCCTCCGAATAGCTTTGTTGATTACCTACATGAGCGAAACGAGCTATTAGGAAATGTATGGAAAATGTATAGAAAAATAGGAAATATTGGAAAACCAATAGAAGTTATTACTGCTGAAAAAAAGATAAAACATACAGCTGTTTATCCGGAAGAGCTAGTCAAGCGAATAATACTTTTATGCTCAAATAAAGGTGATATTGTACTAGATCCCTTCGCTGGCTCGGGCACAACTCTAGTTGTTGCAAATAAACTAGGTAGACGATGGATCGGCTACGAAATTAATCCAGAATATAAAGTTATTATCGATTGGAGATTGAAAACTGAGGGCTCATCTTTGGTCCGGTGGCTGTAATTACTGAATGCAGGGCAGTAATTGAGAGGCAGAAGTTTTGGACTTGCTGAACCATACTGCTAATGACCACTTGGCAGTTGAGATATCTTTAAGACCTAAAACTTTTAGTTCTCTAGTTATTAAGTGGCATTGATCTATTAGCGCCAGAAAAGCTTTTGGATCTTGTCTGCACATAGTTATTTCTCTAAATGTTAACCCCAGGAAATTGCCTACGTGAGTATCGGGTATTAACAGATTATCATCTTGTCCGACAATAATTTTCATGGCAGATAAGTTCTTGAATGTTAGCCTGATGTTACTTTCGTTTCTTAGTTCACGAAAAAGAGCAACGATGTCTTTTTCTTTAAGTATTTTCCCAAATTTCTCCCAAGATTCATAAATTTTGGCAATTGCACCGCAGAATCTCCTAAATTGTAATGAAATAATGTTATGAAAGACGATGCCGTTAAATAAACATTTCAGTTCGCTGTACCTTAGTTTCAGAATTCTCTCCAAATTAAAGTACTCTGTCTCTTCAGCAAGTTTCATAATTCTTGGCTCCAGTGCTGTCCATCTTTGAGGTACAGAATAGAACCAACAATAACAAATGGCTGTTCCAGGACCTAACATTGTTTCGATTTTTCGAGCCTTATTCAGATATTCCGTAGCTTCTTCTTTAAATCTAGGATAAAGCTCTTTGAGTTTTCGTACAGTTTCGTGAACCTTCATTTTATATTTAATCACCTTATTACAATTCTAGCATTACAAGACAGAACAATTTATCACTATTTTTCATTTTTTCTTCGTATTACTAACAATGTCTATTAGAGGAAACACGAATGCGCGTGCTATCCCAGCATCTCACACGTTGCGTGCTATAAATATTCAGAATTTCGTATTTCTGCAATTAAAGATAATCAACTTAAAAAATAAGGGGGTTTGCGGGGGATATCGCCAGGAAGCGCTGAGAATAGGCTACCCCGGCAACAATTTGGATTACCCTAGTACCCCCATATTTATTTTTCACTTTTACTTCCTAAGTCGTTAAATCGAATTTGACAGTTGAGTGCGAATAAGTATGTTCTTTATTTATATCAGTAGACGCATTGCATTGGGCATCTGCTGAGTTTATGAAGCTGAAAATTGTGTTCTAAATGAACAATACATTTTTAATGTTTTCTAATTCATTGTGTAGTTAGGTAGGTAATGGAAGAGCGACGGTTTTGAAGATACTTGAAATCGACTTGAAGAAGGGTATAGCTAAGCTGATTCCGGAGAGCTTAGACGATTTATGGCATCTATACAACATAATTTATCCAAACGATGAGGTTTACATGCAAACAACCCGTGAAATAAAGCAAACAACCGAATATAGCAGACCGCAAAAACCTCGGAGAGTCTCAGTCTTCCTCGGAGTGAAGGTTCAGCGAGTAAGTTGGAACAAAACATTGAATAGGCTTAGGGTTCATGGGATTATTTGTCACGCGCCAGAAGACCTAATAGGATTGGGGAGTCACCACACGCTGAACATAACGGTCAACAAGCCATTAACAATAGTTAAGCCGAAATGGCATATGCATCATTTGGAAAGGCTTGAGAGAGCAAGTCAAGCTGCGGCGCCAGCTATAATTCTTTTATCAATAGATGATGAGGGCTACTGTATAGCTACGCTTAGGCAATACGGCTTAGACGTGAAGGTTGAAGAGTCAGTTATGCTTCCAAGCAAACGTCAGGCCGGAAGGAGGGAGGAGGCCCTTAAAGCCTTCTATAAGAAAGCGTTGAACTCGCTGAACGAGGTTTGGAAAGAGGAGAAAAACAAGATAGTTGTTCTGGGTGTAGGCTTCATCAAGAACGGCTTTGTAGAGTATGTGCGAGATAAGGCGCCGGAAATTGCCAAGTCAATAATAGATGTGAAAAGCGTGAATAACAGCGGGTTAGCTGGAATAAAAGAGGCTCTACGCTCCGGAATACTTGTTAAGGCCCTAGAGCATGTTAGAATAGTAGAGGAAACCAAGGCAGTAGAAGAAATTCTTGAAAGGCTCGGTAAAAATCAGCCAGTAGCCTACGGCCTAGAAGAGGTCAAACTTGCAAACAGCTACGGTGCGATAGAAAAACTGGTCCTAACAGACATTAGACTTAGAGAAGCAACGGACGAGGAAAGGCTGGAACTTGAAAACCTAATGAAGGAAGTTGAAGAGAAGGGCGGAAAAATAATCATAATAAGTGCGGAACATGAAGCCGGCGAAAAACTTGCTTCCATCGGAGGAATAGCTGCCATACTCAGATTTCCAATACAATAAGGCCAAGAAAATTTTCGTGTATGCAAAATAGTTAAAATTATATGCCTTACACTTCATTTAGTGAAGGGAAAAGCATATTGAAAATAGTTTCCTACAGAGAACTTTCTGATAAAGAAAAGGAAAGCATACTCCCAATCATGCGTCTAGCCTTCAGCTGGCCGTTTAACCCGCAAAGATTCGAAGAAATGGCCAAAATAGACCCTCACTACAAGAACTCTCCAATAGGATTCTGCGCGGTGGAGAACAGTAAAGTGGTAAGCTTTATCGGCGTCATGGATTTAAAAACCAAAAATTTGAATAATGAGATAGAGGCTGTCGGCGGCATATGGGGCGTCGCAACCCTTCCAAGCCACACGAGAAGAGGAATCTCAACGGAACTAATGGAAAGAGCTCACGAATATTTTTGTGAAAGGGCCTATAGATTCTCATTTCTATTAACGGCGAACACCATAATAGCCTATCAATTTTATCGAAAGTTAGGCTATAAAGATGCGACAGAATTCTCAAGTGCGCAAAAAGTAATAAAAGGCAGAAGTATGCAAAGGAAAGAGAAAAACGGGAAAAGAGAGATTAACTGGGATAAAAAAGTTACAATCTACAACAAATTTGCTGTAAATAAGACTGGCTTTGTCATTCGAGATAGAAAGCGTTTCGAATTGCTGCGGAAATATTATGAGATAAATCCGGGAATGGTGATTGAAAGCGAAAAGGGATACTGCATTTTCAAAGAGGATAGAGACACCATTTACCCGTCAACCCGAATACTTGAGATTATTGCATTAGAAGATGCCGAAGCAAGAAATCTGATTCACAGCATAGAAAAGAGGGCAGTTTCAGTAATTTACGATTCAGTCATATTGGACAAAAATGTTCTTAACGCTTACAAGAAACTCGGATATTTAATAGAAACTAGAAGCTATGACTTATTAATGGTGAAGGAACTAGCTAAAGCCAGCTTCGGAGAGGTTTACGGCGAGAAATTTTACATGTCGCTTCTAGACTTCTTTTAAGGCTATTTTTCGGAAATTCTCATTCGTCTTCTAACAGCAGGATTCTTGTCCGCGATTCTCTTTAAAACAAGCTCGAAGCTTTCTTCAGGCAGGAGTTCTCTTTCTAGGAAAACTCCTGTCCGCCCAATTTCGTCTCTGCGGGTTAATGCGTTGACGCGGTCCCAGACAATGTCCGCTGAGACTCCAAGCAGCTTTGCCACTTGCTCTTCTCTGCCTATAATTGAACTTTCAATGTGGCCGTCTGTTGTCGGTTCTATAAGCATAAGCCTCTTATCTACACCTGGGACTCTGACGTTTTCTCTAAGCATTTTTAAGTCGATTTCGCCGCCAAACCTATAAAAGTCCCTTTCTAAAGGTCTAAGCTTAACGAGGGGGAATGAAACGCTTATGTTTTCTTCGATTTCTATGTAGGCTTTTATGGCATAGCTTGGTGTTGCTTGAACAATTGTCCTTCTGTTGATTGGTATTCCGGCTTGTTCGAGGGCTGTTTCAACCATGAATGAGGAGGGCGGCGATGGAATGAAGATATCTATATCGCTTTTTTCCGTTACGTCTCCTCTGGCTATGCTTCCATGAACAATGCATGACAGATTAAAGCTTTCAAGAGCCTCCATAATTTCCTCTGCTTTCCTCCTAAACTTTTGCAGCAGACTCCATCGTTTCTCATCATAAATTACATGAATTCTTTCCGCTCGCCTAACAGGTTTTTTAGCCAAATTCTTTCACTCGCCAGCCAGATTGTTGCTTATCCACTCAAGATAGGGCTTAGACCCCTTAACTATGGGCAAAGCGATTATTTCCGGGATTTCATAACTGTGCAGCCGTTTAATATGCTTGGCGACTTCCTCGAAAAGCCTTTCCTCGGTTTTCATGAAGACAATATATTCCTCAGCCTCATCGATTTTGCCCTGCTACCAAAAGCGGGAGGATACTGGCCCGAAAATATTTGCACATGCAATAAGCTTTTTCTCTAGGAGTGCTATGGCTATTTTTTCCGCTTCTTCCCTGCTAGAGGTGGTTATCATGACGAGTATGTATGTCAACTTGAGCTTTTCCTCCGAGACTAAATAGTTAAACGGTATATTTTTTAGTTAAGCGTCAAACCAGAAAATGAGAAGCAATGAAATCCAATGTCTGCACCGTATGCAAGCGTAGAGAACCAGTGTATTTTAGGCCATACTCTGGCGAGAGGCTATGCAGAAAATGCTTCATAGAATCTATCGAAGATAAGACTCGCAATACAATATCCAAATATGAAATGTTCGAGTTTGACGACAGAATCGCGGTTGCGGTTTCAGGCGGGAAAGACAGCACTTCACTGCTTTATGTACTAGAAAAAATCGAGCGGGAATTTCCAAAATCAACTCTCGTAGCCGTTACGGTAGATGAAGGAATTAAGGGTTATAGGGATGAAGCCCTAAAAATAGCCAAGAAAAACTGTGAAAAACTAGGCGTAGAGCATCACATAGTTTCTTTTAAAGAGCTTTTCGGCTACAAGCTTGACGAAATAGTTGAACTAATGAAGAAGCATGAAGCGGAGCTTTCTCCATGCGCTTATTGTGGAGTCCTAAGAAGAAGAGCCCTAAACATTGCCGCCCGCGAAGTGGACGCCGACAAGCTTGCAACAGCCCACAGCCTAGACGACGAAGTTCAGACCATACTGCTAAACATTTTGCATGGAGACCCTTTAAGGCTGGCAAGGGCCAAGCCAGTCACAGAAGAAGTTCATGAAAAGCTTGTTAGGCGGGTTAAGCCGTTCTGCGAAATTCCAGAGAGAGAAATAGCCTTCTACGCTTACCTAAAAAATATCGAGTTTCAAAGTCATCCATGCCCGTATGCGCCGCAAGCCCTAAGAAGCGAAATACGCATAATCCTAAATAGGCTTGAAGAGAAACATCCAGGAATGAAATATACCATTTTCCGCTCAATTGAGAGGATAAGGCCGGCTCTTGAAGGCTTGGCTGAGAAGGAGCTTAAAGAATGTAAAATCTGCGGCGAGCCAACCCCAGGCGAAATATGCAAGGTTTGCGAGCTTCTGCGTGAGCTTGGAATTTAGAGTCTTCTCTTTCTAATGTATTTTCCGGTTATTGGAATTTTAAATCCGCATTTGGGACATTTCTTCTCTTCGGTTATGCGATAGTCCACAATTTGCCATCCGAACCTTTTAACAAGAACCGCATTACAGTTTGGACAGTAGGTGTTCTCGTATTTATGTCCGGCAACATTTCCAATGTAAGGATATAATACTCCGCTTTTCCTAGCCATTTCGTAGGCTCTTTCTAAGATTTCAATTTTTGTCGGTGGATTACTAAATTTGTAGGCTGGAAAATAACGTGTGAAATGAAGCGGAGTTTCGGGTCCAACCTCCTTTAAATGCCTTTCAATAATCCATTCTAGGCATTCTTGGCTGTCATTTACTCCAGTAACCACCAAATTTACAATTTCAACGTGAATCCCCATGTTTTTCGCTTGTCTAGCGTTTCTCCATACCTTTTCCACGTCTGTTCCGCCACAATAACGCCTATAGGTTTCAGCGTCTCCCTTCAGGTCGATTTTGAGCCCGTCTAAGCCAGCCTCTTTCAAAAGCCTTAAAGCCTCAGTTGTCATGTAGCCATTGGAAACATAACAGCAGTAAAGCCCCTTAGCCCTCCCAATTTTGAACAGGTTTATTGCCCATTCAGTCAGCAGCGTAGGTTCTTGAAAGCTTGCGCATAATCCCTCATCGCCGAATTTTAAGGCAAGTTCAACTATTTTTTCCGGCGGAGAGTAGCTGACTGAAGCTGGATTCGGCTCAACCGTTGATAAGTGAAAGTTTTGGCACCAAACGCACCTGAAGTTGCATGACCAAGTTGAAAAGGTTAGGGCCGTTGAGCCAGGCCAATAATGAAAGAAAGGCTTAATTTCAATTGGACGGCTTTCAAGGGCGCTTAAATCTCCATAAACAAGCGTGTAAAGCCTACCCCCAACATTTATTCTAGTCTTACAGTAGCCTTTCGCGCCAGGCGATATTACGCATCTTCTTTCACAAAGAAGGCATCTAACCTTGTCATTTTTAAGCTTCTCATATAGGATGGCTTCGCGGACAGTTGCTTTTTGAATACTCATTCTAATGCTATTATGTGCTGTCTTTTTACTAAAATTGTTTTACTACGCTGGCTACTCTTTTAAACATAAGCTTCCAGTTTCTACGTAGCCTTTCCTTATTCTTTCTATTCTATCGATTATTTACAGGAACATTTCGTTCATGTCGCGGAATTGCGGATAATTTGGAATATCTATGCCAGCCAGAACCTTGTCCAGAAATGATTCCACAATTAATTTTTCTAAGCGATTTGAAAGCTGAGAATCTCCCTTTTCGTATGCTTGAAACATTTCAGAAAGTTCTTTGCGGCCCGCTTTACATGGAATGCTTCCAACATCATAAGATTCAACCATTTTCCAATCATTTTCTCCTAAAGTGTTCCCAACCGCGAGCCTCTATCCGAATAATTTTATCCTTAACTCTTAGGTAGATCTCCCTTTTTTCGATAACTCTTCCAATTTTGATAAGTTTTCCGCCAACATTTCGAACCGCCTTTTGGGCTTTTCTCCAAAGTTTAGGCTTTATTGTAACGACAAGCTCATACTCTTCCCCTCCATAAAAACACAATTCGATAGGGTCTAGTTTATGCAGTTTTGCGAATTTTTCGGCTTCTGGAGCCAGCGGAACACTATCTATTTCAAAGCCTACGTTGCTGGCCTTAGAGAATTCGTATAGGCTCCATGCTAGGCCATCGCTTGAGTCGATGGAGGCTGAGGCTGCGCCTATTTCGGCTAATGCAAGCCCTTCTTTCAGCCTAGCTTTAGGCATTAAAACAGAATCAACAAGCCTTTCTCTAATAGGCTCTTCTGCTTCTAATCCTTCAAGCAGCATTTTCAAGCCAGCCGCGGTTTTTCCAAACAGCCCAGTAACGGCAACAATGTCGCCCGGCTTGGCTCCAGCTCTGCCTACAATCTTATTCTTTTCTGCAATGCCATAAAGCATACATGCAATTATCAGGTCGCAAGCCTCATTTGTGTCTCCGCCGAGGATGTAGGCTCCATACTCGCGGGCTCCAGCATTTAAGCCTTCAGCAATCTGCTCAATCGCATCTTTTCTTGCAAGTTTACCTGGAATCCCAAGCGAAACTAACAATGCTTCAGGCTTTACTCCTTTCGCCGCAAAATCACTAACATTCATCACAACCGCCTTCCTCGCAGCTTGCCAAAAACTCATTTTAGGCGGAACATCAGTTGCAGCCACAAGCATATCCGTCTTCAAAACGGCCACAAGATTATTTCCAATTTCCACAGCGGAAACATCATCGCCAAAGGGTATACTCATCCGCGGAGCCTCTTCAATCTTTGATAGAATCAACTTTATAATTTCCCTTTCAGTGAGCCCCTCAATCAAAGCTTATCAACCCTAACAATATCGGCTTAACCTATTTAAGAAGGAGAATATTTATGCATTTTAGGCAGTAGCCCCGGTAGCTAAGCCCGGTTATAGCAGCGGCCTCGTAAGCCGCAGGTCGCGGGTTCAAATCCCGCCCGGGGCTCCAAAGAATTTCTTACACTCGTTAGTATCTAGTCTACAGTCATTTAACTCAAATTTATATAGTAGATTATGGAAACTTGAATCTGAACGGGGGACTTGAGTGGATTCTACTACTACTTTGATGGTTGCTTTACTCACTGCAAGCGCAGCCGCAGTTTTCATTTTCATATTTCTCATTCTAAGAGTGAAAGGTAAAAAAGAAGTTGTTTCTGAACCGGAAGTTTCTGAAATTGGAAAACTTGACTTTCAATCTTTTAGGATTAGCCGTAGTATAAGCCCAAATCAAGCGGAAAAGGCTAGAGAAGAGCTTAGAATACTTGAGCTTGAGAGGGAGATTCTGAGCGATGCTATACGCAAATTATATGAGGCGCATGCGGAAGGAAAGATTTCAGAAACGGAAAGAGATAGGCTTCTATCCCATTATAGAGATAGAATGCTTAGCGTAAAGGAGGCAATAGAGAAAAACCAGTCGGTTGTTGCTTTACATGAATTAGAAGCTATGCAGGAAGATTTAATCAAGCTTTTTAACGAAAGATTTGATGAATTAAACAGAAAGATAGAGGAACTGAGAACAAAAGTTCAAGTTGCACCAGTTAAAGAAATAAAACCTCTTGAAATAATTCCCCCAGCACCAGCCGAAAAGAAAACTCCGAAGAAGCCGACAACCAGAAGGAAAAGAAAGAAAAAGGAAAAGAAAGAAAAAGAGGGCAGAAAGAGTGAGGCTGAAAGAAGAATAGAGGAAATTAAAGCTGAAATTGAAAGAGTTTTGGCTAGGTTGGGGCAAATGGAAGTTGAAGCCTAAAAATGATTGGAAAGAGAGAGCGAAAAAAATAGCTGCTCTAGAAGCAGTGAAGCATGTTAAGGACGGCTTCGTAGTAGGGCTTGGAAGCGGAAGCACAGCCGCCTATGCAATAGCCGAAATAGGGCGAAAAATACGAGAAGAAGAAATTGAAGTTTTAGGCATACCAACCTCAACTCAAGCATTCTACCTAGCAATAGAACATGGAATACCATTAACAACCCTAGATGAACATCCTACAATTGACTTAACCATAGA